>NZ_JAGHZH010000044.1:0-8573 GCF_017746885.1 Roseofilum sp. SBFL
GCTGCACCGTGTCAATCAATTTCAATACTTTTTTTCGTCAGCATAAATCCCTTCACTTAATTCTCACTTGATTCGGCAGAGTGACAAAAGAGGGGTATTGGCTAGAATCTGATAATGCTCTGGTAGAATCAGCTTCAGTTAACAAAATGTAAGGACAAGGTAATGTTGTGTCTTCATTTGCTAATGATAATCATCGATCGCTATCCCTTACCGACGTTCACTGCCAGTATTCAAAAAGATATCGGCTTGCCGCTCTTGGGCATCGCCATAACTGGCTATAGCGACCGATTCTAAGGGGTCAAAGAGAGGCTTGGCTGCCAATTCTACGAGCCTTAACAGGGGAATTTGACGTTCGAGGGGTTTTTGAGCCGATCGCCAATTGATAAAGAAATAGCCCTGGTTGACTTCTGGTAAAGGGGCAATACTAGCTTGAAAGAGGGCATTGGTTGCCAGGGAATTGCCGGTTGCTTTAGCTTTCAGTACCCGATCCATGGCAGCAATAGAGGAAGTAATAATCTCATACTGGTTCAGTGTGGTATGCACCCCTTGCACTTTGGCTTTTAATACCCGACTTTTAGCGGTTTGTTCTCCATCGGTTACTGGATCGGCGATTAATTGTGTCCAAGCGACGAGGGTTTGATCGTCTAACTGAAATGAGCCAATACTAAAGCCTTGCTGGTTAAGAATTTGATCCAAACGATCGCTTAAACTCTCTCCCGTGTTTTCGCGAATCACAATCCAATCTAAATCCCCTTCTGCTTCATCGGGTAAAAAGGCGATCGCGAATTCTCCTTCAATCGCATCGAGAATATCGGCTTCCACATCTAATTGCCATTGCTTCCCCCAGTCAAGCAAGGGTTGGCGAATAATCTCGGCAATGTTGCCATAACCAGCAGTTTCTGTTTGCATCTGTTGCCAAAACTGACGCAAATTCACCCCATCGATCGCTAAATAACTGCTGGAAGGGAGATAGGCTAATAAGGAAGAGGAGTTTAAGGGCGCTTCTGCTCCTTCAAGCAACGCTGGATCGGTGGGTAACCAATGGGTTTGGGCTAAAACTCCTTCCGGTTGCAACTGTACCGCCATTCCCAAGGCTTGATACATGGGATGATCGACTTCCATGCCCAACTTTTGGGCTAACCTGGGGAGATTCAGCCAGGAGATCGCCTCCCTCTTCTCGCTATTGAGTTCTTGTAACTCTTGATAGTCTGGGGTTGCGCCTAAACTCAGCTCGGCAACTTGCACATTATTGATGGCTTCTTTGAGAACTTTAGGATGATTGGCTAATAATACAAACCGCGATCCGACAACGGTTGTAGAAATCTGGTTTTCTTCTCGGCTATAAATTAATTGTGTGCCTTTGTAGGGTTCAAATACTAAATCTTGGCCGGCGATCGCCTCCCGTTGCCAATATACTTCTAATAATTCTTGGGAAAGCTGGGTATTTTTCGTTGGTAACACCACTAAATAACCCGGTTGTTGTCCATTCTCCCCCTGGCGATCGACATCCGTACTCGTCATCGCCCAAATTCCACCCCCATCGAGCCAAGGCTGAATATCCTGCTTATAGTCCAATCCGGTATTATCAAGGAGAGTATTTTGTAGTAGTTTGTCTGGCCGATCTAATCCTTTTATCTGCGATAACACCTGCTCCGGTTTCTGGGATAATGACACGACTACTGGCGCTTGTTTAGAGATAAACCGAGCTGCTTCCAACGCTTCCACTGCCGACGAATCTCCCGAAACCGGCGATCGGGCACATCCACTTAACCACAATACCAATCCACAGGCGACCAGGGCAGATACTTTTAATATTGTTTTACCCCATTGGGCGATCGGGGCTAGATTCATGATTTCCTCACCATTACGACTCGATGAGCCAAGCCCCATCATACTATATAGGGCACTGCCTTGGTAATGGGTAATCGGTAATGGGTAATGGGACGTAATTTTTAATTTCTCATTGCTTCAGTGGCGATCGCCAAACGAATCCC
Source organism: Roseofilum sp. SBFL (assembly GCF_017746885.1). NCBI lineage: Bacteria > Bacillati > Cyanobacteriota > Cyanophyceae > Desertifilales > Desertifilaceae > Roseofilum > Roseofilum sp. SBFL. The sequence goes on from NZ_JAGHZH010000044.1 coordinate 1,995, forward strand.
TTGAATGGTTCTGAGGCGATCCATTACTTCGATTACTCGTTTATGGGCGATCGCTTCATCAGCTTTGAGCGCCACTAACTGGGTTGATTTCCCCTGCATTAACTGAACCACCCTTGCATCCAGTTGCTCTAAAGGAATTATTGTTTCATCTAAGCCTATCTTGCCTTGAGCATTAATCGAAACAGTAATGTGCTCTTGCTGTTGAACTTCTCCCGTTCCTGCTTCCGGCAAATTAACCGGTAACCCCTCATTACGGGTTAAAAACAGCGTCCCAATCATGAAAAACGTCAAAATTGAGAAGATCGCATCAATCATCGGCAAGATGTTGATTTGAGGCGGCAGATCGGGATCGTCATCAACTAAACGCATGAATTACAGTCTAGGTCAATTACCACTCCTAGTGTAATGCACGTAAAACTAGGGAAGCCAATCAAGCTTAGATTGTTGTTTTCACCCATCCTCGCTTAATCGCATGACGCAAACGAGCGATCATATCTAACTCTTCTGCTGCCAGCCTAGAGGAGGTAGCCGAGGACTCTAAGCGATGATACTCATCCGAACTAATGAAACCTGTGCTATAAATTCTAGAGACTTTTTCCACTAAATCTTCTTCACCAAACAGATTAATACCAGATGAATCTAAGAAACTCATGATTCTCTCTCCTGAGAACTACTAGAGACAAATTTAACACAATGGTCAGCCCTTCATTAGGACTTTTAATCAACTCTTAATCAGTGTGAAAATAACCCTCCTTTTTTTCACAATCTTTTGTTTTATGTAGCGATTACTTCAAACCACATGAAAGATTGAGAGGGAAATTAACATTTATTTACTAATATTAATAATATTCTCTGATTTGTGAAAGCAGTCTATTTTATCCTTGACGACGAATCGAGAATTCATCGAACTTAACCACATTAGAATCTAGCTCACGGGTATCAAAGAAATAGCTACTGACGGTTGCTGTTTCCGTGTCTAAAATACTAAATACCGTTATATTGTTACTAGCAATATAGGGTAAGAGTTGGTTATTTTCTCGGAGTGGCGCTAGGCTAGGAATCATCGGCTCTAAGCCATTCGGATCGCCCACAGGAGAATATTCGGGTTGATAAGCAGGGGGCACATAACGGCGAGATTCCCCCCTATACGCACCATAAGTATTACCGACATTAGACGTTTCTAAAAAGTTCATGCCTCTCGGGCTAACAAACCGGTTCCATAGATGGGAATGACCATATAATACGAGGTCAACGTTCGCTTCTTCTAATAAGGGGATTACATCTCGGATAATATAATCCTTTTCTTTTGGATACTCGTAGCGAATGACTAAGGGATTGCCAGCCCCATCTCGATCGATAATTTGCACCGGATCGGTATAAGCCGGCACAACATTTTCTCCCAGAGAATGGGGGGGATGATGGAACATGACAATTTTATATTTTGCCTTTTGAAATTCCGGTGAATTTAATTCTGCTTTTAACCATTCATATTGGGGACTGCCCGGAGCTATGGGTTCAAAAATATGTTGCCCGTAGCCCCAATTTTGGGGTTGATTTAAGTCTCGATCGCGCTCTCGAAAGCGTCCTTGAGTATTGGCTGATAAATTCGGCGATCGCCACATATTCGTAATTTGGGGAACCACCAACCGAATATCCCCAAAGCTGACCGCATAATATCGGCCATTACCTGGACTTTTGGGTAAACTAAAAATCTGTTCGTAAGTATCGCTATTAAAGCTATGGTTTTTAATCCAATCTTCTTTGATATTTGCATCGCCACTGGGATTAATCCGATCGGCTTGCCGTTCATAATCCGCTTGTGCTGCTTGGTGAGGATAAGAACCATTAAATTGATCGTTTAATCCGCGCTCTTCAGACCATTTTCCCATAATTTCATGATTGCCCAAGGCTGGAAATAGGGGCGCATTTTGGATTAAAGCAGCTCCTGTATAGGTCGTTGTTATTCCCTCTTTTTCTAGGTCATGATTTGCCCGTCCTTGCAGGACTGGGAAAAAGGCATTTCCTCGTTTATCATCAAACCACTCGGAAGCTCGATCGGCAATATCAACCAAATCCCCAGCAAAGAAAATAGCATCAACCGATCCGATGGTTTCCCCCACTTTCTGGATATTTGCCGCAGTCATGGGTTTATGCTGATGGTCGGATGTCAGTAAAATTTTTAATGGAGTTCCGGGTTGGGGAGTGGGGGCTAAGGTGAAGCGATCGCTGCGAAGTTCCTGATGATTATCATGGACACTAATCGCTTCATAGGGCAATTTTTCTCCAGGAATTAAGCCCGTAATTTCCCCTTCATGTCGCCAAATATCTCGAAGTACCGGAAACTCTCCTTGCTCCTCTAGCAAAGTTTCGTCAAGATGGGAAACCTTATCCTCACGGGTGCGCGCTAACTTCGTCGTTATTGCCTTCACTTGACGCTCTAAATTGTTCCCATAAACCACCCGATGCTCAGTTCCCGGAAATGGGGTAAACCAAACCACCCGCACCGTACTTTCAGTGGGGAATTGTAAAAACGGATCGGTGAGTAGATATTCAGGAAACCTAGAAAAAGGAGGAGAGATAAATGTACCACTAAGCCAACCTAAAGCGATTAGCACCAACGTGCTAATCAGCAGAATTATACCGTTATTCCACCGCCGACTTCGACCCATAGGTTCAAAACCCAAATTTTAACGTTTAGTTAACCACTCGATCGCCCAACCGAAATTGTACAATCTTAGTAATCTCATCTAGCGCTTGTTCTCGCTCCGCTTGCCAACTGTGATTTAATCGTTCTTCAAAAGCCTTTAAAATTTTATCTTGAGTTTGTCCTTTCACCGCCATAATAAAGGGAAACCCAAACTTATCCTGATAAGCTTGATTCAAAGATATAAACCGATCGTACTGTTGGGGACTCAAGCGATCCAATCCTGCACCTGCTTGTTCGGCGATCGAATCTGGAGCCATTTTTACTCGACTCCCCAAATCAGGATGAGCTTGAATTAACGCCATTTTTTCCGCATCACTCAACTCCAGCATCTGGGAGATGAAGCTTTGATAGAGATGTTCTGTATCTCGAAATGGCCTCTTTTTCCAAGTTTGAGCTGCAAGGGTTGGCGTATCTTCAAAGACACTACCCAAAGCCTCCACAAAATGCTCTTGACTCATTTGATTAACTTGCGCGATCCTATAGGTCATTAGCTCTAGGTCATTAGCTCATCATGAAAAATTAAGACTGTGTACATTTTACCAACTAAAAAGTGTAGGATGCCACTAATCTAAGAACGCTATTTATGATCTATGCTAAGAAAAGGTTGGAACTCGGTTTCCCCTATTCCCTATTCCCTATTCCCTATTCCCTATTCTCTATTCTCTATTCCCTAATTAACTTCCCCGATAAGTTGCATAAGACCAAGGAGACACCAACAAAGGTACATGATAATGACTATGGGGATTAGACACTCCAAACTGGATGGGAACCTGATCCAAGAATACCGGCTCTGGTAAATTTCCGATCGCGCGCTGAAAATAATCACCGACAAAAAAAACTAATTCGTAAGTGCCAACTTCCAACTCACCCTCTTCCAATAAAGGAACATGGGTTCTGCCTTGCTCATTGGTTTTCGTCTGTTTGAGCAGGGTTTTAATCGGCGACTTGCGATCGACTGCCCATAACTCCAATGCCATTCCCACAGCGGGAGAACCTTGCGCCGTATCTAATACATGAGTTGTTAATTGACCAACCATATCCTCATCCTGACTCCATTTCCTAGGTTACTCAATCTTCCATTCATTTTGCCTTCCTCCGTTAATATAAACAAGAAGAGCAATCTACACAGCGTAAGAGAATGGCTTCTAAAACTCGCGTTCAGGGTAGTCGGAAACCCTGGGATTTCAATCGATTGATTGACACTCTAAACACCTTTGAAGTGTTTCCGATTCTCAGTAGTCTTCAGCGTGGGTTACGAACCCTCACCGGACAACCTCAACTGCCAAAAGGACGAGCTATGGGTACAATTCTAGTTGTTGGAGCCACGGGTGGAGTCGGAAAACGGGTTATTCGCCGTTTAGTCGAACGTAAGATACCCGTCCGCGCTCTGGTGCGTGATGCCAAACGAGCAGAATCTATTTTAGGTAAAGGAATTGAATTATTTGAAGCGGATTTAACCCTTTCCGAAACCCTGAAACCAGAAATGATGCAAGATGTCATTTCTGTTATTTGCTGTTCGGGTACTCGCGTGCAACCCGTCGAGGGTGATACCCCCAATCGTGAGAAGTATTATCAAGGGGTAAAGTTCTATCTGCCGGAAGTGGTAGATAGTCCAGAAATGGTGGAATATAATGGCATGAAAAATCTGATCCGCAGGGTAGATCCTTACCTAAGTCGGGCAGATGAACAGATGATTTTCGATTTTACCAATCCTTCATCCAGTTTGAAGACCACTTGGGGAGTGATTGATGATGTGGTGATGGGGGGAATCAGTTCGAGCGAACTACGCATTACGCCGAACTATGGTTTATTCACGGGTGAAGTTTCTACTGCTAACTCTGGGGGATTTGTTTCCATTCGCACAAAGAACTTTGAACCTTGTCTGAATCTAGCTGGATATGAAGGGATTAGTCTGCGAGTACAAGGGGATGGTAAGCGTTATAAGTTTATTCTGCGTAATGAGGCTCGATGGGATGGGATCAGTTATTGCTATTCCTTTGAGACCCTCAATAATACTTGGATGACGGTGGATATTCCGTTCGATCGCCTGATTCCCATTTTTCGCGCTAAAACCTTGCCGAGTGCCCCGCCATTTGACCCCAGTCAGACCTATGCTATTCAACTGATGCTCAGTAAATTTGAGTATGATGGAGGTCTCAATCCTCAGTTTTCTCCAGGACGCTTTGGTCTAGAAATTGGCTCCATCCGCGCCTATGGAGGGCCGAAGTTACCGAAATTCGTGCAGATTAGTTCCGCAGGAGTGACTCGTCCAGGAAGACCGGGGTTAAATCTGGATGAGGAACCGCCAGCCGTGAGACTCAACGATCAACTCGGTGGCATTTTAACGTGGAAGTTGCGAGGCGAGGATGCGATCCGAGAAAGTGGGATTCCCTATACTATTATTCGTCCCTGTGCCTTAACTGAAGCACCAGGGGGCAAGCGTTTAGAAGTGGCTCAAGGGGATAATATTCGCGGTCAAGTTAGTCGTGAGGATATTTCCGAATTGTCTATTCAGATGTTATTCCAACCCCAAGCCTGTAATTTAACGTTTGAGGTAAGAGCAAAAGAGGGTGAGGAAATGCAGGATTGGGATCAAGTGTTGGTCGGTTTAAGTTGAGGGGAGATGGGAATTTGAATGATAAATTCGGTTCCCTTTCCTGGAGTAGGGTGACATAGATTTCTTCCTAAGGAAAGTTTATCTTTAATACTAGAACTCTGACAGTATGGCTGAGGGAGCGATCGCTGAAATACTCCCTTGCTAGTACCGTAGATTACGGGTTTAGTGAATAAAAGTCAGTTTAAATGACTAGAGCGCTTCTTTAATTTAATGATGAATTCTTAATATTTCGCTGAGATCTTGACAAGCGCGATTGGCTTCTAACCAAAAAGCACACCAGAAGATAAAGAGAACGATGAAGGGTAAGGGAATAAACAGCAGGGTTTCTAGACCAACATCTTCTGAGAATAAGGCAGCGAATAGAAATAAGAGTGAAGCGCTACCCCAAGATGAACCCCAAAAGATCAGAAAAATACTAACCATGGGATGTAAACTCAAGGTAATATGAACTGCCGTTCCATTCGGTAAAGATTCAAATCGTCCTCGAACTTGGGGTAAAAAAGAATTGCGATAGTGAATGACTCGCCGAATTTTAAAGCCATCTTCGGAAATCGTACCGCAATAGGGAGCATGATTAGGAGGCACTCGCCATTGCCAGATCTTGGGGGCTTCAATATGAGGCTCTAGGTGACCGATAACTTCGGCTACGGAGGCTGGAGTTTCCAGGGTAAAGCGATCGTAAGGTAAAATTCTCATAAGGACGGCCATCCGGCTTAAAATTAAATATATTCAAAAGTAGATCGCAACAGAAAAATCGATCAGTCCAGAGTGCTGAGATAATGAGCAATTAGACCGTTTAGCCGATCTGATCGAAAGATGCAGAGTGAGGGGACTGTTGCACAAAACCGGGTTTTTAACTCCCAAAGATTCATTAAACCAATTGAATTTTAGGTGGGTAAGTGACCTGTTTTAGCGTAAAGTAGACAACCTTCCTGACTAAAAGGTGAATGGATATAGGTTCCAGCCCCGTAATTTCCGTGTTCGTCTGAGAAAACACCCTCCAAAGCTAAAAATTCTTCCCCACCACCATGGGTTCAAATCCCGTAGCCCCCTCTTCTAAAGCGTTTAACACCGAGAGTTTCATCCGAGAATAGCGGAACCAAAGCCCGCTGCTACACCTAATTTGCACCTAAAACCACCATAGCGTCCCCAAAATGAACGGGCAAAAGATAGGTCAGAGAAATGGAGAAAAATTATAGATAAAAGCATTGCCATAGAATTTCATCTATAAGCCAATCACATGACCATCACATAA
>NZ_JAGHZH010000045.1:0-13995 GCF_017746885.1 Roseofilum sp. SBFL
CAGAAGAACTGTGGGAGACAGAAGAAACTTTAGAGCCTCCCGCATTAGAAGAATCTTTAGAAACGGAAGAAGATCCATTTGCCAGTTCAGAGACAGAAGAACTGTGGGAGACAGAAGAAACTTTAGAGCCTCCCGCATTAGAAGAATCTTTAGAAACGGAAGAAGATCCATTTGCCAGTTCAGAGACAGAAGAACTGTGGGAGACAGAAGAAACTTTAGAGCCTCCCGTATTAGAGGAATCTTTGGAAGCGGAAGCACTGGTGGAAATGGAAGACGATCCATTTGCGAGTTCAGAAGAGGAGTTGTGGGAAGAAGAAACTTTAGAGCCTCCCGCATTAGAGGAATCTTCGGAAGCGGAAGAACTGGTGGAAGTGGAAGACGATCCATTCGCGAGTTCAGAGACAGAAGAATTGTGGGAGGAAGAAGAAACTTCAGAGACTGCCGCATTAGAGGAATCTTTAGAAGAAGGATTGGTGGAAATGGAAGACGATCCATTTCCTATGGCAGAAACCGAGGAATTATGGGAAGAAATTGAGGAATCTGAGTCCGCTACGTTCACGAGTTCTGAAGAGGATTTATCAACTGAAGATTTATGGCAAGAAGAAACAGAAACTGCTCCAGCTCAATTGGCTGAATCTTTGGAAGAGGATTTAGGAATAGATGACGATCCATTTTCAAGTTCAGAAGAAGAGTCGCTATTAGATGAATCCCAAGAATCTTTATGGGAAAAAATCGAGGAAGCAGAGGGAGATCCGTTTGCGAGTGCCGATCAACAGCCTTTGGGAATTCCCGAACCATCGGAGGAAGAAGAAGCAGAAATTTTAAGTGCGTTTGAAATGGATACGATGTCGGAGACGATTTGGAATGATATGAGTTCTCCTGAAGAAAGTTCTGTAGAAACAGAAGCATTACTAGATGTGTTTGAGCCAGAGGAAGAAGAAGTACAAATTCCTTTAGATCTCCCCGACTTTTCTTCAGAGGTGATTGAGGAGTATGGTGAAGCAGAAGAGACAGATGCTGATTTGTTAGATGTGTTTGGAGATACAGAGGAGTTAGATTTTCCCCTAGGCGATCGGAGTAATGCGATCGCTGAAGATCGGGCGATCGCTCAAGTTCTGAGCGATGCGAAGGCAATAGAGGAAATTGGAGCAGATATGGGCGATCTGTGGGAGGATTCGCCAGTGAGTCATACGGCACCGACAGTGGTGGAACCAGAGTTAGAAGGAATGATTGACGAATTTGCCCAAGAGGAGTTAGATTCCTTTGGTGAGTCAGTTCAAGATTCGATCTTGGATCAGTCTGATGGATTAGAGGAGCTTTTATCTGAAGACTGGGAGAAGGAAGAGGAGATTACTCCTCCAGCTATCACAGAAGAACTGATGCTGGAGGAGGATGAGGTTGATCCCTTAGCTGATTTGTTTGCTGAGGACGATAATGCTGTCGATCCTTTTGCTGAGTCTCTAGACTTATCAGAGGGATCAACTCAACAAGAAGAGTCAGAACTCTTTGATGCTTTGGGAGACGATCCTTTTGCTGATGAGTGAAGATCCTTTTGAGGAAAAGAAATCTTAGACTAAAGATTCTCTTTACTGCTCAGATCAAACCCAACCGAGTTAATCAACAACTTTATTCAATAGGAGTACAATTGTCATGCCTGATTCAACAGAAATAACACCTACCCAAAGTGGGCAGTTGGGACAAGTGTCTAGTCTTCAACGCCGGTTTAGCGATTTTGTTGTCGGGTTAGGTGAAGTTCTCACCGATATGACTGCCCTAGAAGTCAATACGATGATAGTGTCACAAATTACGGGGAGCAAATTTGTGCCCCAGGAAGCCTATCGTTATATCTATGACATTCCAGAGAATGAAGGGGATGAACAGTATTTTTATCAGCGTCAAATTCCTCCAGCACTTTACCATCGCTATCATGGATTGCGTCGCAAATTGCTGATGGAGTATCGACAAGTCCTTAGTAATCCGACGAATGATTTATTCGATCCTCAAGAGCGACTGCCGAACCCAGACGATCCGAGTGATGAAGACAAACTACAGAATTTGCTCTCGAATGGTCGTTTTTTGCGAGGTTTGCGCAAACTGCAAGAACTGAAGTCAGCTTTAGATAGTCAAGATCTCAAGTCTGAATCAACAGATATTATCTATGCGCAAACGGTCATGCAACTTGATGGGGATATTATTAATCGATACCATGAGAAGTTACTCGATTTTGATCAGAAGGAATTGTTGATCCAAATCCATAATGAAGGGGTGAATTCTGGGGAACGGCAATGGCGCGGTTTGCTGGAGTTTATGGTCGAGATTGTGCAAAATATTCTGGAAAAAAGTACGGATGGACGGTTTAGATTACCGGCTGCCACGTTTGTTAATCCTAATCGGTAGATGAAACTCCAAAGGAGAGTGTGTTTAAGTTTATCCGAAATACGGTAGAGCGGGTTCGATCGCTGGTAAACCCGCCGCAAACTCCAGGAAGCTTGATTGCGCCTTGTATTCGAGCCGAAGATGGGGAGTTTGTGTTTTATCTGAATCCGTTGATGCTCCAACACATTGAGGGGGTGAAGTTGGGGGGCGATCGCCTAATCATCCCCCCTCGTCAATTGGCTCGCCTCTTGGTCGATCTTCGGGAGATGGTAGTTGTTGATACAACATCTAAGGGAACCATTCAATCGGCCTTGACATTTAGGACTTTTTATGTTGGGAATAACACGAAAGAAGGTAAGTTTCTATTACGAACTGTCTTATCTCCAGATGGAGATCTGATTAACCAAGTCGGCCGAGAATTATTGGATAGACCAGAATGCTTGAGGGTGGTTCAAAGTCACAATTGGTTGATCAATGAACTGTTGAGTTTCTTGCAACTGAGAACCACTCAATTGGTCGATCGCATTGCCTGGGCGATCGCCATGCTCACGATTTGGATTCCCAGTGCTATCTTGAGTATCAGAAACCTGCTCGTTGTCCTTCAAGATCCTGGGGTTCTCCAACAACTGCTGATCTCTGTGCTGATTTGGGTTGTTTTACCCGCAGTCATTGGGACATTGCTGGGTTTCCTTTTCCGGGAGTGGTTAATTCGGCGGATGATCGGTACCCTTCCCCGGTTAAGTTCTTGGGCATTGCGAGAACTATTTACCTCGAAACCAACGTTAACCAAACGCATTGCTCAACAAATTTGGGGACAATTTGGGGTTTAGTGGGAATTAGGGCATGGGCAAGAGGTAAAAGGCAAAACTAGGTTTTACCTTTTCATGACCCAATTCTACTCCCCAGCCTTAGAGCGCAAGGTTTGCAGTAAGTTCACCATGTCGCTCTGTTTCTCCGCCGAAGCCCAAATCAGAGCGGTCCAACTATTCTTATCCTTGGCTTTTAAATCAGCACCTTGTTCAACTAAGAGAGTCACAACTTCAGTGTGCCCTTTAGCAGCGGCAGCCATCAAAGGGGTTATACCCTCGTTACTTGGAGTATTGGCATTAGCACCAGCAGTGAGTAATTGTTTTACCAGTTCTACATAACCCCCAGCACTCGCTTCCATTAACGGGGTCCATCCATCCTCATCCCCTTGATTGACATTGAGGTCGGCCTCAATTAATAGGTGTAAAATCTCAGTATCTCCCTGTTCAGCCGCAGTAATTAAAGCAACGCTTCCTTGGTCATTGAATTCGGTTTGATCCCAGGTTTGAGTTAAAGTCTGTACTGTAGCGCGATCGCCGGCTTGGATCGCTTCAATTAATGAGGTTATGTCCATATCTGTGTCTGAATCTACGATCGATATTCTGATTCTCTCAAATGGGCCGGGAGAATTAACCACTTGGGTGCGTCCGGTGGTCAAAGAAATTCGCCAGGCTCTAGGAGCGAACAACAAAAGGGTTCGCATCTCTGTGGTGTTATCCCCTTGTCCCCATGCCAGTGGTTCGGAAACCGAGATGGCAGCCTCTTTGCCAGAGGTGAATCGAGTTCAGGGGCCAGAAGATTTTATCCTCTTTTTATTGTGGGGGAAAACGGCCCAAAATTGGCAATGGAGCGATCGCGGTTTGGTGCTGTTTCTGGGAGGCGATCAATTTTTTACTCTCATGTTGGGCAAGCGGTTGGGCTATCGAACCCTGGTATATGCAGAATGGGAAGCCAGATGGCAGCCTTGGATTGACCGATTCGCGGTTATGAATCGCCAAATTTTAGACAAAGTAAAACCCAATTTAGCCCATAAATTCACTGTAGTGGGGGATTTAATGGCAGACTCAGCCCAGTCGGTTTCGACATCTGAAAATCCGGTTGATGGGGAGTTGATTGCGGTATTACCGGGGTCAAAACCGGATAAATTGCGGCCGGGATTACCGTTCTCATTGGCGATCGCCCAGTTGATCCATCAACAGCGCCCTCAAACCCAATTTATCATTCCCGTTGCCCCAACCCTCAATATCGAAACTTTAGCCCTATTTGGCGATCCTCAATTCAATCGAACTCTGCAATATTGGCCTACAGGGAAAGCTGAGTTAATTGAAAACGGGTCTCAACCGCGCCTAAAAACCCCAAGTGGTTTAGAAATCGATCTGTGGACTGCCTTTCCGGCCTATGAAATGCTCACCCAATGTCAATTTTGTATAACGACAGTCGGGGCAAATACGGCAGAATTGGGGTCTTTGTGCCTACCAATGATTGTATTATTGCCAACTCAGCAGCTCGACGCAATGCGGAGTTGGGATGGTATTTGGGGAATGTTAGCCCATTTACCGGCTGTAGGTTCGAGTATTGCTAAGGTAATCAATAAAGTGATTCTGTTCTGGAAACAACAGCGAGGGGAATTATTTGCTTGGCCCAATATTTGGGCAAAAGAGATGATTGTTCCAGAATGGGTAGGACATTTAGAAGCCGAAGAAGTAGCCCAGCAAGTGATTGAGTATTTAGACCATCCCGAGCAATTACAGGAAATGCGCGATCGCCTAGCAAGAGTGCGCGGAGAGACAGGAGCGGCTGCACAGTTGGCTCAGATGGTTGTTGAGGAAATGGATATAGAGCGCTAGGGAAGAGGCAATAGGTAATACAGCGCTTCGCGCGGTAATAGGTAATAGGAAAACCATTTTTCACGCTATAAAGTTAATTAATCCTGAACCTTTAAAAAACTGGTTTACTCATTGTTGTTACTGTCCATCATAACAGCGCAAAGCGCTGTATCTTTGGCATTACTCAAGGCATTTGCTTCTAGAGACATCCTCTCCTCCCTTGGCTTACGGATGGTTTCCTACTGTTTTATAGAGAGCCAAGGAGGGTAGGACTTGATAAAGGATCGCACCTACATGATGATTGAGTTGTCAAGGTTCTACTTTTTTTTCTGGGCTGTTAGCGATCGCCAATCAACCCCTAGGTAGTTAACCTTGCCGCTAATCCCCTAAGCTAATGAGTTAGCCTAATGAAGCAATCTGGTCAATCTTCGCGATCGCACAGGAATGGGGAGTGAGGAGGAGATTTTAGAGAATTAACCAACTTAAAATTTCGGATGTTGTTAACTGGCGATCGATTCCTTCTAGAACAGGCAGTTGTGCATCAGTAGTAAATACCTCAATGCGTTGGTTTTCTCGAATCACCCAAATACTTTCTTCTGCGGGATTAATTAACCATCCCAAACTTGTGCCCCCTTGGGAACAGTGCAATAATTTATCTAAGGTTTGAGAATGACTTTGGTTAGGAGATAAAATTTCGATCGCCCAATCGGGGGGAATTTCAAAGCGATTGGCAATTTTTCCGCTATCTGTTCGGGGAATTCTTTCCCAGCGAAACACGGCAATATCGGGAACTATGGAACGTCCCCCGAACGTACAGCGCAGTTCGGGAAAAGCTCTAGCAATTTTAGGCGATCGCGCAACTCGGTTAATGACTTCGCACAATTCACCTTGGAGTAGGCTATGTTCGCCTTGGGGCATGTTTTTTTCTACAAGGGTTCCATTAATATATTCTAGGGCGGGTTTGGTTTCTGGACGGGCTAGAAATTCTTCTAAGGTTAGGGATGGAGTGAGCGTTTGAGTCATCTGGGGTTAGGGTATAGATATTTTTTTATTGTAGCAAGTTAGGGCAATTTATGAATTGGTTTTTCCTAGGTGAGGGTTGGCCTGATTTTGGCAAAGTGTTTACCCTGTTTTTTCGCTGGCTTGCGGTTTTTATAAATCCATTCTAGGCAGAAGTATTGAAAGTTAGCTTAACAGAGAAAAAAAGAGGATAAAATATAGTATTATATCCTCAAAGATAAAACAACAATCCTCAAATAATCTCCTCATTTACAGCCCTGGTCAAATCCATCCTGAAATCCTTGCCCCCTAATCCATTGGAGCTATGATTGGCTCCCAGAGACTCTTGTTTAGTTAAATGTAAAAATTTATGTCGAGATTCAACACTTCTGAGTCTGACACGCCTAGAATTTGTTATAATACCAGGCAAGTAAATGCATACTTCAAGATTTGTCTGTTCGGTTCCAGCTATGTCCTCTTTAATTAAAAATGTAGTTTCCCAAGCAGATTCTCAAAGTCGCTACTTGAGTCGAGAAGAACTCGATCTAATCAAGAACTTTGAAGCTTCTGGTAAACAGCGGTTGCGGATTGCTGAAATTTTAAGTGATTCTTGTAATTATATTATTAAACAAGCAGGTGATTTGCTTTTTCAGGTTCGTCCTGATATTATTGCTCCCGGAGGAAATGCGTATGGCGAGAAAATGACTGCCACTTGCCTACGCGATTTAGATTATTATCTCCGAATAGTAACCTATGGAATTGTTGCAGGCGATGTAACTCCTATTGAACAGATGGGTATTATTGGTGCTCGAGAGATGTATAATTCTTTAGGTACACCTATTTCCGCCGTTGCAGAAGGTATTCTTGCGATAAAACTCGTTAGTAGCTCTTTGCTATCCAAGGATGATGCAGTTGAAGCAAATGCATATTTCGATTACATTATTGCTGCGTTTGACGGAGTGAGCAAAGGTTCATATCAAGCGATGCAGAAGCTTATTATGCAGCAACCTGGTACCGCTAACAACCTTAAGCCTCAAGCAAAGCCAGAAAATAGTTCTACTGAACCGTGGGAACCTAAAAGTCCTACTGAGTGGCTCAACCTAGATAGGTTGGCACAACAGCTCTTACAGAACGGAGTGGATAATCAGGACACTTTCAAACAATCAGCTATAGCTTTCTTTGAAACTTGGAAGCTCATGCCTCAACCGATTAGAAAACAGATCTGGCGTGAAAGAGAAGTTATGGCAGCACTTTGCAGCCACATGAATGATTGGGCAAAGATCCCAGGTTTTTCCCACATTGGGGTGGCCAAAAAGCCCCTTGGTGAACAAGAAGAATTAGTTGGTTTAATAACCTTAAATTTTCCTGCCGACGATTATTTTTATAATCAATTTGGTATTCCGAGATTTATTGAGATTGATTCATTAATCAGTGACTTTGCAAATCAGAAACAAGTTCGTATATTGCTAGAATGTGCGTTTCCTACTAGCAAATATAGTAACTTTCCAGTTAGTCAAGATGCTTTACCAGGAACTATTCCAGCTTTATCAACTCTTACTAAAACTTCATTGCAGAGCGGAGATTTGATAATTGGAAGTAATAAAAATGGGCATGTAAATGAGAAAAAAGCCGTAACTCTCACAACCTTCGTAGTTTCACAGGCTAACTCTGAAACTATAGAGCCTCAAGCTATGAGTGTAAGACATGGTTTTACAGCCGGATATACAGAGATTAATGCCTGTGCGTCACAAATGTCCACTAAAATTGGTCGAGTTTTTTACAAATCGGCTAGTCAACAAGAACAATCCGAAAAGCTAGATATATCCCTTATCAAGCTAGAAGGATGCATCAAGCTAAATCCTTTTCTCAAATGGGTTGAAGCAACCCCCGGTAAACCCTTTCTAGCTTGGTCAGGTATGCTTGTTCAAATGTATGGAGGTGTTTCTGGACATACTACTGGATATGTTAATCACAGCATGGTAGTTTTCCCAGGGGCTTCATCGTCCGTAGTACCAGAATTTACAGCTATCATCCAATCACAACCTGGTGATTCAGGATCGCTACTAGTTGCTGGAAATGTTTCCGGCGATCCAATTCTAGATGCAGAAGTTAAGGGTTTAGATCCTTCCCAAATCGAAAACTTGAGATTTGCAATGGTGGGTATGCTTATTGGTGGGGCACCTAGCGGCGGATCTTATACAAACCTAACCTATTTCAGACCAATTGTAGATATCTGCCAACAATTGCGCGTAAAACCATATCTTGAAAAGCACTTATTGATAGGAAAATCAGATAAAGAAACTCCGATTTCCAGAACTATTCAATGGGCAACCGAGTAAGCCTCTGCTACTCTGCACAAAATCCTTCTACACCAAGCTTTACAACGATCAGGCAAGCTGCACTTACAAGGAAGGTTCCAGTAGGATCAAAGGTGATTGCAATAGCGCCAGATTTAACCAGTTCTAGCAAAATTGGAAGTAGCGCTAAAGAGTCTCCTGAAAAGCTTTTGAGCGCCGCACATATCTTCTGTTTAGCACTTGGATTTTTCACTTTCTCCTCAGCATTTCGTACGATTTGATCGGCTTGCTGCAAGCTCTCTTCAGGCTTTAAGCCTTCCTCTACACGAAATTTCGCTGCAATTGCACGAATAATACTCTGAAGCGGATCGTATTTAGAGAACTCAGCTAACTCTGACTCTTGCGCTTGCTGGTCATATTCAGCAACAAGGTTGGAAAGTTCTTCAAGGTTCCGTCGAGTTGCAGTTTCAAATTGTTCTTGATCAAATAAAATTTCAGTCATAATTGTTGGGTCGCAGGAATAATGCGTAAAGTTTAGTGTGATCGATAGTAAGGTTCTAGGTCTAAAAGAAGTATAGCGGATCAACAACCGGCATGGCACGGCACAATAGGGACAGTTCATGATGCTTCCTTCAATGTTTATCGTTCTCTATTATGCAACACCCCCCAGAATGTATTGCGACAATAATTCTGTAGGGGCTTTCCAGCCCTTAGCCCCTACAACCATACCTCACTGTATTCCCTATTCCCCATTCCGAGTTGCCACCAGTGCAAGCCACTAACTGCTCGATCTCTTCGTGGGTATGCAGGGCATTGGCAGTAATGCGGAGACGGGGTTTGGCACTGTACCAAATGGGCGATACCCAAATTTCGTGGTTTTCGATCAGGTGTGCTGCAAATGGCTTGGGATGTGGCAGAAGGTTAGGAATAGGGAATGGTATTAGTGGGGAACCTAACTCTAGGAGCGGTAACGGTGCATGTCAACAGACTCGACTATAGCCAGAAAAATCCCAGAAAACGCGCCGACACATTCCAGATTGTGTCAAAATAGTCAAGTAGAATGAATGACCCCGCAGGAGTTTAACTCGTGGAATCTCGCTATAATCCAGTCGAAATTGAGGAAAAATGGCAACAAACTTGGGCGGAACAAGGAGTAGACACGACACTAACCGACCCAGAGAAACCCAAGTTCTACGCCCTTTCCATGTTTCCCTACCCTTCAGGAAACCTGCACATGGGTCACGTCAGAAATTACACGATTACTGATGTCATCGCCAGGGTCTATCGGATGCGCGGCTATCGGGTGCTGCACCCCATGGGATGGGATGCGTTTGGTTTGCCCGCAGAAAATGCGGCGATCGCACGAGGCATTCATCCGGCAAAATGGACGTATGAGAACATTGCCCAGATGAAGGCCGAACTCCGGCGCTTAGGCCTCTCCTACGACTGGAATCGGGAAGTTGCCACCTGTTCCCCCGACTATTATCGGTGGACGCAATGGATTTTCTTGCAATTCTTCCAAGCCGGTTTAGCCTACCAGAAAGAAGCAGCCGTGAATTGGGACCCCGTAGACCAAACGGTACTCGCGAATGAACAGGTCGATAGTGAGGGTTATTCCTGGCGCTCTGGAGCCAAAGTGGAGCGCAAACTGTTAAAACAATGGTTCTTGAAAATTACCGACTACGCCGAAGAACTCTTGCAAGACTTGGATAAGCTCACTGGATGGCCGGAGCGCGTGAAACTCATGCAAGCCAACTGGATTGGGAAATCGGTGGGCGCGTATCTCGAATTTCCCATTGTGGGACTCGATGACAAAATTGCCGTATTTACCACCCGTCCCGATACCGTGTATGGAGTCACCTATGTGGTGTTAGCTCCAGAACATCCCTTAACCCCGCAAGTGACGACTCCAGAGCGACAGCAAGCGGTGAGTGAGTTTATCGCATCCCTTGAGGGAGAAAGCGATATTGACCGCACGGCTGAAGATAAGCCAAAACGGGGGATTCCCACCGGAGGACGGGCGATTAATCCGTTTACGGGGGAAGAGATTCCCATTTGGATCGCCGATTATGTGTTGTACGAATATGGAACAGGTGCAGTGATGGGGGTTCCCGCCCATGATGTGCGCGATTTTCAGTTTGCGACGCAGCAGAAGTTACCGATTAAGGTGGTGATTTCCCCGACTCAAGGGGAAGCACCGGAGCGTTTGAGCGAAGCTTATACGGAACCGGGTTATATGGTGAATTCCGGTATGTTTAATGGCGCTCCCTCCACGGAAGGCAAACAAGCCATCATTGATTATGCCCAAAGTCAAGGGTATGGAAAGGCACGGGTGCAGTATCGCTTGCGGGATTGGTTGATTTCTCGGCAACGGTATTGGGGGGTTCCCATTCCTGTTGTTCATTGTCCCAATTGTGGAGCAGTTCCGGTTCCCGACGAGCAACTCCCGGTACGGTTACCGGAGGATGTAGCGTTTTCGGGTAAGGGTGCGTCTCCATTGGCACAGTTAGAAGATTGGGTCAATGTAGATTGTCCCACCTGCGGCACTCCGGCGAAACGGGAAACGGATACGATGGATACGTTTATTGATTCGTCTTGGTATTTCTTGCGCTATCCGGATGCGAAGAATGACAAGGCGGTGTTTGATTCGGCGAAAACCAATGATTGGATGCCGGTGGATCAGTATGTGGGGGGGATTGAACATGCGATTCTACACTTATTGTATTCTCGATTTGTGACGAAGGTTTTGCGCGATCGCGGTTTAATTAATTTTGACGAACCCTTCCAACGCTTGCTCACCCAAGGCATGGTACAAGCTCTAACCTACAAGAATCCCAATACCGGTAAGTATGTTCAACTCGAGCAAATTGAGGATACCAATCAACCAACCGATCCGAATACCGGTGATTCTCTAGTTACTTCCTATGAGAAAATGTCCAAATCCAAATACAACGGTATTGCTCCCTTAACCGTCTTGGGCAAATACGGTGCAGATACCGCACGGATGTTTATTCTCTTCAAAGCACCCCCAGAAAAAGATCTCGAATGGGATGATGCCGATGTTGAAGGACAATTTCGCTTTCTCAATCGGGTTTGGCGCTTGGTGATGGAGTTTGCCCAAGTTTCTTCTGAACAGGAAACAGCCAATCCAAAAGCTGAAAAAGATCTCCGTCGTGCCATTCACACCGCCATTAAAGAAATCACCGACGATTTAGAAGGGGATTATCAGTTTAATACCGCCGTTTCCGAGATGATGAAACTCAGTAACGCCCTCAACGATGCCCCCTGTAAATCTTCTCCCGTTTATACCGAAGGGATTCAAACCTTATTGCTCCTCCTCGCACCTTTTGCCCCCCATATCGCTGAAGAATTATGGCAAAGTTTGGGTTATCAAGAGTCCATTCACCGCCAATCTTGGCCGGTTGTTGATGAGAGCGCCTTAGTCGTCGATGAGATTACCCTAGTAATTCAAATTATGGGTAAAACACGGGGCACAATCGAAGTTCCCGCCACCGAAGATCGGGCACTTTTAGAACAATATGCCCGCGATTCCGAAGTCGCCCAACGCTATATTGAGGGTAAGGAAGTGAAGAAAGTGATTGTTGTGCCTAAGCGCAATTTAGTTAACTTTGTGGTGTCTGGTTAAGTGAAGTTTTCAGAGTAGGTTGGGTTGATGAAGCCCAACCTACCCTTTGAGTTATAATTACCGATAAAAATGATCAAATTTCATAAAGGTAAATTCTTATTTAAATCTGAAGCTTTACTTGAGGAGTTTATCTGGCTGCACTTATCTAAGCTCCTGGATTTAAATCCAGTGGCTAAACAATATTACATTAATGACAAAAATCGATCGGATATTTTAGCCGTTGACCCACAAAACCGGTTAGCGATTATCGAACTGAAAAATAGCGGTGGCAAAGCCAGTCTCGATCAGTTGCTGCGATATAAAAAAGCATTGATGCGCCATCATCCTGACGGGGAAGAGTTTGCACAAGTGGACTGGAAACAAGAGTTTTCTTTAGTTTCAATTGCTGCTGATTTTTCAACTCCCGCTAAAGAGTACGCCGCTCATAACATGCCGAATAGCTTACTGTTACAATATGAAATCGATCGCACCCAAGACAACCGTTATTGTCTGATTTTGCGAGATTTGGACGGAAAACTGTATCGCAAACAAGACATTGAAGTGGATGAAGATTCCCTATTTGATTCTTTGCCACCCTTTCTTCAAGCTTATTTACTGACACAGCCAGAGATTAAGGATCGAATTCTGGAAATTATTCAGAAAATTCTGGATTATCATCCCAGGATTCAATTTGAGGCTGAGGCCAATCGCTATTATGATACCAAAGATCTGAAATTTGGCAAGTTTAACAAGCAAGGAAAAATGATCCACCATAAAACTTGTGCCCGTTTTAGTTATTATTGTCCCCCCAAACATCAGGAAATCAGATTATCTCTGTCTGTTCGCTTGCCAACGATGTGGATTATCCCAAAACGATATAATTTTACTCAAAGAGGTAAAATAATTGGTGGAGTTACCATCTGGACAGATGACTTTTGCTATGTAACTAAGCTAACTGACCCTAATGTATGGATGAGCAAGCGATACAATCTTGAATTAAGATATCCGTTTAATAAAGAGCAAATCTATGACACATTTGAAGACTACTATATCAATTACCGCAAACAGATGAAATCTCGTCAGAAGCTCAGACCTATAACTCATGATGATTTTAAGTCCGTCGATAGCGTAATTGAAATGGCGTTAGAGGATTGGTCAGTGCGATAGGAAAATTGCAAGGAGGATAAAATGACCATCATAGCTCCAGAAATTGTTCATTTTAGCGTTCAAGAATACCATCAAATGATCGAGAGCGGCATATTCAAGGAACGCAGAGTGGAATTGATTAACGGACTGATTATAGAAATGTCTCCTCAAGGCACGGAACATGCTTATTTTGAAGAAAATTTGGCGAAAAAACTGGAACGGCTAACCGCAGGACGAGCCTATGTGCGAGAAGCTAAACCCATTACCTTATCGACATCGGAACCCGAACCGGATATTGTGGTGGCTAAATTGCCGCGATCGCAATATATCGACCATCACCCCTTTCCCCAGGATATCGAGCTAGTCGTTGAAGTATCCAAGGCAACTCAAAGTTACGATATGTCAGCGAAAAAAGCACTCTATGCCCAAGAAAATATACCAGAATATTGGATTGTGGATATTAACTCTAGAACCGTAATGGTTTATCGCTTTCCTCAAGGCAACGACTATCGAGACAGGAAAGTTTTTTCTGTGACAGAAGAAGTCTTTCCCTTGGCATTTCCCGATCTTTTAATTCCTGTATCTGATATTTTTACCATTTAATAGCGATCAAATTTCATAAAGGAAAATTCTTATTTAAATCGGAAGCATTGCTGGAGGAATTTATTTGGCTGTACTTATCTAAGCTGCTGGATTTAAATCCAGTGGCTAAACAATATTACATTTAATTACGTTTTTGAGCAATGTCAATGACAAGTTAATCCGTAAGCAAAACATTTACAGCGCTTTGCGCTGTAACGGAGTACAGTATCATTGAGATAAGTCATTGCGAATGGAACGAAGTGGAATGAAGCAATCGCAAAATCCCCAAATCTTGGCGATTGCTTCCCTGCGGTCGCAATGACAACTCGAATCTATG
>NZ_JAGHZH010000046.1:0-10189 GCF_017746885.1 Roseofilum sp. SBFL
CAGACGGAAAGTAACGCCTCCCGAGAGAATCCCCTCTGTTTGGAATGGGAAACAGTTCCAAGCAAGGGAACTCGTAGAAAGAGGAAGTCTCCTTAGTGATGAGGGGAATCCCCACGCCTTTAGGCTGGGGAGGATGTCAAAAGGCACGCAGTTAGTCGTCCTCTCTGCCTGCGATACGGGTCTGGGCAACATTTCTGCGGGAGAAGGCATTTATGGTCTACGCCGCGCTTTAGCCATAGCCGGTTCTGAAAGTCAAGTGATTAGTTTATGGAAAGTAGATGATGCTGCGACTCAAGAACTGATGGTGGACTATTACGAGAATCTCCAAAATGGTTTAGGTCGTTCTGATGCCCTGCGGGCGGTGAAGTTAAGCATGTTACAGCAAGAACACTATCAACATCCCTACTATTGGGCCAGTTTCATCCCTTCTGGTAATTGGCGACCTATGAATCATGCAGCGCTTGGCGCTAGGGAATAGGGAATGGGGAATAGGGAATAGGCCATTACCAGCGCATCGGGCTTAGAGTGAATCAGGATCAATACTGAGCTTTTGGAGTTTAGCACGTAGTTTTTGTAGCTCAAATTTGGCTTATTCGGCTCGTTGTTGTTGGCGATCGCACTCCGACTCAGCTTGCTCGATCCGTTCGCTCGGTGTAGTTATCCACTCCCCAGTTTGATTATAGAAGCGCAACCATAACCCCTCTACTCCCTCGTACACCCCTTGCCATAACGCTAATCCTAGACCTAATGGTTCTAGCCAGACTTTCCCTTGTGATAATTCCAGCCTTTCGTATTTTCCAGAGTTAAGGACAAACACCCGCAACTGATTTTGATAGCGATCGTAAGTCACATAATAGGGAACCTGTAAAATTTTCTCGTATACTTCCCATTGGGTTGGTGGCTTTTTCTCTTTACGCTCTGTGCGTCCTAAGTCTTCATCTTCTGTTCCTGGAGACGCTAATTCAACCACCAGAAAGGGACTGATTTGTTCTTGCCAGATCACATAGCTTAGACGTAACTCCTGTTGAGTACGGCTACGCTTGGCTCCCAACACCACAAACCAATCCGGGCGTTTGTGCCATAGGGTATGTTCGCTGTCATAGTAGAGGTTAAGATCGCTGGCAATAAAATAGTCATCCTCACGGTAGCGGGGAGATTGACAAGTTTGAGTTAATAAATCCGGTTGGTAATCGTGAAACTCATCCGGCAATCCAGGTTCCTCCGGGTCTTCGCTGGGTAAATCATACATCGTTGGCAGGGATTTCTGCTTGGGATTGGGATACAGTTGAACCATGGATTTATAGAGAACCGCTTATGGGGAGTGAAAAGCCTAAAAACAAGCCAGTAGGGTAGGCAAGGTACAGCAAGAGGATTGTTGATTTGCCTCTTAAGACTTGCCCACCCCACAGATGATTGGCAATTATAACTATTTTACTTTTTACTCGTCGGATCGACGATTTCCAACTCTCCTAGTCGGAAAGTAACTAACTTATCCCAGTTTCCCCCTTCAAAGAGTACCGCTGCTTTACCATCGGTTACCCGTTGCACTTGGCCGGTAAAACCATAATAGGTATCTCCCATATTTTTTACCCGTACTGCTACACCTGGTAAGATCATCCTTTTTTACCTCAAGTGATAAAATATCCATTAAAACTTTAGCCGATGTCGGTGATTGGCTACTGCTTCTACCAAGCCGATCGCCAAAAAATTGGTCAATAGAGCCGATCGCCCATAACTCATCCAAGGTAGCGGAATTCCGGTAACTGGGGCAAGGCCGATGGTCATGCCAATATTCACCATCACCTGAAACACAATCATCGATAATACCCCGATCGCCAGCAAAGAACCAAAGTTATCCTTCGCATTTTGGGCAATCATCACTAAGCGCAGACAAATTAACCAAAAGACCAATAACAGGATCGTCGCGCCAATAAATCCCAACTCCTCACCCACAGCCGAAAAGATAAAATCCGTGTGTTGTTCGGGAATAAAATGCAGTTGGGTTTGGGTTCCCTGATTTAACCCTGTGCCATGGAGTTGTCCCGAACCAATGGCAATCCGAGATTGAATGAGATGATAACCTCCGCCTAGGGGGTCTTTTTCCGGGTTGAGAAATAAAATTAAGCGGTCTTTCTGATAATCCTTAAGCAGTCCCCAAAAGACCTCACTCAGGAATCCAAAGGCCGTACTTAGAGCAACTGTAACGCCAGCTCCAATACGTGGCCAAGGTAAACTTGTCCAAGCTAAAAGGGCTAGTAAACCCACCCAAGCAAACCAGGCTGGAAGATAAAGATTAAATAGGATCGCTGAGATCATTGGAGAGATCAATAAAATCAGCCAACTGGGATTGGTATTAGCCCAGTAAAGCATTCCCAAGGCGATCGCCCCAAACACGAGGGAGGTTCCTAAGTCAGGTTGCAGAAACACCAAACCCCAAGGAACACCCACAATAGCGAGAGTTTTGAAGAGGCTTGATAGAGTTGACGCTCCCTTACTGTGGAGTAGAGAAGCTAAGGTAATAATTACCCCCAATTTAGCGAATTCCGAGGGCTGAATATTAAACCCACCAATCGTAATCCATCGTTGCGCGCCTAAAGCCGTTGTGCCAATAAAAATCACTGCTAATAAGGAAACATTAGTAATACCATAGATCACCCATTGCCACTGGATGAGTTGCTGGTAGCGCCAACGGGAAATAAATAGAGCTAGAATACACCCCATCCCCCCAATAATCCAATGTTGCAGCCAATCGGTATATTGAAGGTTGAGCTGGGTTGAGCGAATCACGATCCCACCAAACAGGGTTAAGCCAATCACCAAAATCAGCAATAACCAATCTAAATTTTTCCAACTATTGAGTATAGACAGCCAGCGAATCCTAGAACCTGAATTAGCAGAGTAAAATAGAGATCTACGCATAAGAATGGGGAATGGGGAATGGGGAATGGGGAATAGGGAATAGGGAATAGGGAATGGGGAATAGGGAAGGATGAATTCCTCTCTATTCTTGATAGAGTATCCTCGATTGACTCTAATTTATCTGGTGAGGACGGCGACAGAGATTTTAGCTGCGATCGCCTTAGCGACCTTGACTAACGCTTGAGCTGAAGCCGATTCAGGATCGCTGACCACAATGGGTAAGCCGCGATCGCCACCTTCCCGTAAACCTATTTCTAGGGGAATACAACCGAGCAGGGAAACACCGAGTTCTTCTGAGGTCTTTGCACCCCCTCCCGAACCAAAAATGTCATATTGGCGATCGGGCAGATCCGGCGGGATAAAATAACTCATATTTTCCACCATTCCCAGCACTGGAACCCCCATCTGTTCAAACATTTTCAGCCCCTTACGCGAATCAAGAAGGGCCACATTTTGGGGAGTAGTCACAATAATGGCACCTACCATGGGAACCGCTTGAGTCAAGGTTAATTGGGCATCTCCAGTTCCAGGAGGCATATCCACAATCAGATAATCTAACTCACCCCAGTCCACTTGATAGAGGAATTGGCGAATCACCCCATTGAGCATGGGGCCGCGCCAAACTACTGGTTGGTCTTTTTCAATCAAAAAGCCCATGGAAACCAGCTTTACGCCATGATTAAAAGCCGGTTCTAGGACTTCTTTGCCCCCTCTGTCCTGTACCATCACCTTAGCCGAGTCTAAGCCCAACATCGTTGGGGCATTGGGGCCATAAATATCAGCATCAATTAAGCCCACCTTAGCCCCCGTTTGGGCTAAAGCGACAGCCACATTCACTGCCACCGTACTTTTGCCCACTCCCCCTTTACCACTGGAAATGGCAATAATATTTTTCACGCCCTCAATCCCTTGGCGATCGGGTAAGGTATTCTTAGCTTGAGGGGTTTCTGCTGTCACCTCAATATTCACCGATTGAACCCCTGGAAGCTTTTTCACCGCTTTTGTACAGTCTTCGACAATAAATTCCCGCAGTGGACAAGCGGGAGTAGTCAGCACCAAAGTAAAATTCACATTTCCCTGGGCATCAATCTCAATTTGGCGAATCATATTTAATTCCACCAAACTTTTCCGCAGTTCTGGGTCTTCCACAGGTCGTAGGACTTCTAAAACGGATTGGGGATCGAGGGTCAAAGTCATAAGGATTTGCTATTGGCTGTTGATTATTCCGACGTTACTTATCAAATCTTAACGCCCTTGGGCAATTCTCATCGGTTTTCATACGGGTTGACTTAAAATCCAAAATCTACCGAGTTTCCTGGATGGGTTTTCTTTCCAGGACCACCTTGAAGGGGCGCTTTCTCTGCTGCTTTGGCTAGAGCTTCAGCGACTTTGGCTGCATAGGGACGAATAAACGACCAAATCAGAGGAGAGAGCCATCCGCGCAAGGTGACTGAATAGGAGATGCGAGTGCCCCAAACCGTCGATTCGACTTGATAGATCATCCTCTCTTCAATTCCGGGCATAGCCAAAATTCTAATGCTTAAGAGTTCTCCGGGTCTGACTCGTTCCACAAAAATGCGGATTGGAATGGGGCTTAACCGAGTCACAGCCCTAAAAATCAGTCCCGGTTTAGGAACCAAACCCCTAGGGACATTGGTTCGCGCTAAGAGGGGATGCCAAGAGACATCAGCGAAATCAACAACGGTTTGCCATAGATCGTCAACCGAAGCTGAACTAATGACACGATAGGTTTTGGCTAGGGTACAGCGAACTCTACGACTCTTGCGGCCCAATAGCTTAGACAAAAAATCTGGCATTGTCTATTCAATACTCACACTAAAAAATAAAGAAATCATTGATGCACTTAGGTTTGAGCAGGATTAGGCGGGTTTTAATGTCAACGGGGAGTGGGTCATTCACGCTAGGGTAACATTGCCAGTGAGATCTGCGGATCGTGGATTAAGAATTATTTCAGTTTACCAGCGCCCAACAGTATATTATGGGTCTAAGGCTTGTTCCAAGTCGATTTGAGATACTACAATCAACCCAGAAGTCCACAATTCCTAATAGAAAAGGTAGACGATCAAAATGGAGCAAAGAACACACGAAACGGAAGATGGAACAACAGTTATTGTTTTAACGCCAACTGGACGTTTAGATATCACTACAGCCTGGCAATTTCGTTTGAAACTACAGGAATGTATTTCTAAGCTCAGTAGGCATGTGGTGGTAAATCTGGGTCAAGTAAACTTTATTGATAGCTCAGGCCTAACGTCTTTGGTCGCTGGGATGCGGGATGCGGAGAAGGTTAAAGGCTCTTTTCGTATCTGTAATGTTCATCCGGAAGCTAAGTTGGTGTTTGAAGTGACGATGATGGATTCTGTATTTGAAATTTTTGAAACAGAAAATGATGCACTAGAAGGGGTTCCCAGGGTTGCAGGATAATTGGGGCAAAAGGGTCTGACGAATGTGTTTGAGTCACTAGGAGAGGGGACGGTCAGCTTTCTGGAAGCAATTGTCTTAAACTCCTGGTGACGGGACTTTAATGCTGGTTTTTTGGGAAAACCTTGGCAAAGTGACCTTTAGGCGCGAGAATGGAATCACCCACTCTATGATAATTGTAGCTGTGAATACTGTCCGCACTGTTTCCGATACTAAGCGAGCGTTTTATACTAATCATACCCGGCCCATTAATTCTATCTACCGCCGTGTGGTGGAGGAATTGATGGTAGAGATGCATTTGCTGTCGGTCAATGTGGACTTTGAGTATGACCCCATTTATGCCCTTGGGGTTGTTTCGTCCTTTGACCAATTTATGGAGGGATATTCACCAGAGGGTGAAAAAGCATCTATTTTTGCAGCGTTGTGTCAAGCGTTGGAGAGCGATGTCAGTGTTTATCGGGCAGAGGCTCAACAGGCTCAGGAACAGATTAAGGATTGGTCTGGAGATGCTGTGGTGACTTTGCTTTGCGATCCGCATCAGGGTGAAGGTGCGGAGGCTCTGCGGGGGCGCTTGAAGGCGATCGCCGATAATCCTAAGTTTAAGTATAGTCGTTTGTTTGCGATTGGTTTGTATACTCTCGTCTCTACGGTTGATTCTGAACGACTCCAAACTGAGGAGAGTCGTAACCAAACGTTGGAAAAGATTGCCCAAGGATTGGGACTTTCTTTGGAGAAATTGCAAAAGGATATTGAATTGTATCGGTCGAATTTGGAAAAAGTGAAGCAAGCTCAGGCGGTAATGAAGGATATTTTGGAAGCTGGACGTAAAAAACGACAAGAGCGAGCTTTGCAAAAGGAGGAAGAATAGGGATGTGTAGCTCCCTTCGAGTCAGCTCAGGGAGCATAAACGTGGAGATTAACCATTACCCATGACTTCTCGTAATATTCTAGAGTGCGAAGGCTACTGGCTCTATAATGCTCAAGTTCCTCTGTCTCTGTTTCTGCCCAAACATTGCCCTCCTACAGTGACACCTAATTCAGAAAAACTGGTGCGGGTGGATATCTGTATTGAAGAGGGCATGATTACTAAAATTTGCGCCAGTGGAGATCGCCCTCCGAGCAATGAAAATAATGTCTATGATATGAAGGGAGGTCAAGTCTGGCCAACTTTTGTCGATATTCATACTCATCTGGATAAGGGCCATATTTGGCATCGTAGCCCTAACCTTGATGGTACATTCGAGGGGGCGATCGCTGCTTCTGGAGAAGATGGCGATCGCTATTGGACGGCTGAAGATCTCTATCGGCGTATGAATTTTGCCCTAAAGTGTAGTTATGCCCACGGAACCCAAGCCATTCGCACCCATCTCGACTTGAGAGGTGAAGAAACCGAAGTGACTTGGGAAGTTTTTCAAGCTCTCCGGAAAGAATGGCAAGGGAAACTTGAATTGCAAGCAGTGAGCTTAAGCACGTTAGAAGAATTACTAACTCCAGAAGGGCAACAGTTTGTTGATCGCTTGGCAGAAATAGGAGGAATTTTAGGGGGAATGCCCCTCATGAATTCTAATCTTTCACGCCAACTTGGTTCGGTATTTTCTTTGGCACGAGAGCGAAACTTAGACCTAGATTTCCATACGGATGAAAATCTAGATCCGCAAGCGCGTACCCTTTATCAGGTAACACAAACGGCGCTTGGCTATCAATTTGAAGGTCAAATTACCTGCGGTCATTGTTGTAGTTTAGCCCTGCAAACTCCAGAGCAGATCCAGTCAACCCTAGAAGCGGCAAAAGCAGCGAACATTGCTATTGTCAGCTTACCAATGTGCAATCTCTACCTGCAAGACCGGCAACCGGGAAAAACCCCCACCTATCGCGGTGTAACCTTAGTTCAGGAAATGCAAAAGATGGGAATTCCGGTAATATTTGCCTCCGATAATTGTCGCGATCCGTTTTTTGCCTTTGGCGATCATGACATGTTAGAAGTCTTTAATCAAACTGTGCGAATTGCCCATTTAGATATTCCTTATGGCAACTGGCCGCAAGCAGTCACTACAATTCCAGGTAAAATTATGAAGTTACCTAATCCAGTGGCGATCGCCGTCGGTTTACCCGCTAACTTAATTCTCTTCAAAGGACGGCGATTTACTGAACTTTTAGCCCGTTCCCAACATGATCGTATTGTGCTGCACAGCGGTAAACCCATCGATACTACCTTCCCTGACTACTCGGAATTGGATCGACTGTAAAGATGTAACTCCGATCTTTTCCCGATTACAGCACTTGTTTTAACAATCGCGAGAACAGCTAAAAGCTCCATCAAGTCTATTATTTGCTCCCCCTATCTCCTGATTTTCCTATCCCCCCATCACAGTGCAAAGCGCTCTACTTGTTCCGATGAGAGAAAAAAGGCAGTAAACTATAGCAGTACCCTGGCTAAGTATAGTCATCCTATTATCGATTACTAGCGCGTAGCGCTATATCCCTGTATAGACTATTGGACTATTGAGCGATCGCTATGACGAACCAAGACCTAATCATATCTACCCTTGATGGAGGTAACTTTAGCGCCTATGTCTGTGAACCCCCTGGAGGAAATGGCCCAGGATTAATCGTCATTCAAGAAATTTTTGGGGTGAATGCTATCATGCGTCAGATAGCAGATCGGTACGCTAGTTTAGGTTATCTGGCTGTAGTTCCCGATTTGTTTTGGCGACTCGAACCCAACATTGAGCTAGAACCTGATAATCAAGAAGATTTAGCTAAAGCCTTTAGTCTTTACGAGCAGTTTAACGAAGATCAAGGCGTAGACGATCTGATCGCTACCTTAGAAGCAGTCAAAGTCTTACCAAGTTGTAGCGGTAAAGTAGGAACCCTAGGATTTTGTCTGGGAGGAAAACTGGCCTATCTAATGGCCGCGCGATCGCCGGCTGATTGTAATATTTCCTATTATGGGGTGGGTATTGACAACAATCTCCATGAACAGGAACAAATAAAAACCCCCCTGATGCTTCACCTAGCAGAATTGGATGAATATGTCAGTCCCGATGCCCAAACTCAAATGATATCGAGTCTCGAAGACCATCCTCACGTTATTCTACATCGCTACTTAGGCGTAAATCATGGCTTTAGTCGGGTGAACTCCACTGCCTATGTTAGCGAAATAGCTCAACAAGCGGGCGATCGCACTCTACAATTCTTGCAGCAACATCTAAAACCGTGATCTCCGAAGGTGAACATGGCATCATTTATCAACATCAATCCCCAACTCCTAGAAGATCAAGACCTCCGACTCACAGAAAAACAAAAAGAAGAGATTTGGAGTCGTTTTCCCAAACCTGTTGATGGTCATTACTGTGCTGATGCCATCTTTGAAGGGGGAGGAGTACGGGGAATTGCCCTATTAGGAGCCTTACGCTGCTGTGAAGATTTGGGCATTCAGTGGAAAAAGCTGGCTGGAACCTCTGCGGGTTCATTAACCGCAGCTTTTTTAGCGGCTAGTTTTCCGATTAATAAACTCGAAGAGATCTTGAGTAGCATCGACTACAATGGCATCTTCTCTCAAAAAACTAGCCCCTTCATTTTCAATGGCGATCCTAGCGACGACCTCCAAGCGCCCTTATGGATGATCGTATCTTTATTATTGACCCAACAACTCGGTCAATACTCCTCAGATCCCTTCCGAGACTGGATTGCTAAAACCCTTAAATCCAGGGGAATTGAAACTTTTACTGATGTCAAACGCTTCGATCCCCAACGAGAACTGAAGATTGTCGTCTCCAATATCACCCACTGCGAGATGTGGGTTCTACCTGACGATCTCAATCCCAATTCTGCTCGACTTAACAAAGACCAAAAAAGCCATCGCCAAGCTATCCTACAACAGCATAATCTCAAGCATTACCAAGACTTTAGTATCGCTGAAGCCGTACGCTTATCTTCGAGTATTCCTTTATTTTTCAAACCCGAACAACTCGGTAATGCCTATATTCTCGATGGTGGTTTGCTCAGTAACTTCCCTTTGTGGATTTATGACCGCCCTTCCGGCGATCCCTTGAACCCTCCTAAATGGCCCACATTTGGCTTTCGCTTAATCGATCAAACCCTGAACCCACCTAAAATTAACAACGCCCTTGATCTATTTACTGCTTCCCTGCGATCAATGGCTAATGCTAGAGACCGATATCATGTGCGCCACGGTGACCAAGGTCGGGTGATTAATATTGATGTCACCAAGGCCAAAGTCACCACTACCGACTTTTCCCTTAGCTCGGAGAAGAAGGTTAAACTCTATCGCTTGGGATACAAACAAACCAAAGACTTTTTCCTCCATCATTGGAACTGGAAGCGCCATTTGAAGGAACGAGGATTTTGCTAAAAAACTTCCCCACTTCCCTTGCCTTTCTTAGCTCAGTTTGTTATCATGGGAAAGGCTTTCCTTGGAGAGGTGGCTGAGTGGTCGAAAGCGGCAGATTGCTAATCTGTTGAAGGTATTAATACCTTCCGAGGGTTCAAATCCCTCTCTCTCCGTCTAAAATCATTCTAGCTAGAGAGGAACTTGAAACCTCGAAACCTATTAATACTAAACGCTCTGCCTAAAATCTGCCTAAAATCATCCTACACCACTCCAAAGCAGTGCAGGGTAAATAGGTCGTACAAATAGAGGAAATCTATCCATAAAAGCATTGCCATAGAATTTCATCAATAAACCAATCACATGACCATCACATAAGCATCACATGACCATCACATAAGAGTTTTCTATAGAATTCATAGAGAAATTCAAGGGGTTCCCTGAGAGAAACTGGCAACCCCTCCCAAAACCCCTAAA
>NZ_JAGHZH010000047.1:0-13025 GCF_017746885.1 Roseofilum sp. SBFL
ATTTTATATTCCTTCAGTAACTCTAAAACTTTGATAAACTCACTCTTCGGCACATTTGCACTACTAATATTAGTAGTTTTAAGGTTAAGTATTGTGTGGGACTCAGGTGAGCCGACCAAATTTCCTGGTATAATTGAGGGAGCATTTTAAGATTTCGTGGTCTCTACATAGACCCCTTTACTCTTTTACCGATCGCCGCCTCAAACCCTCACACTCTCTACCATCGAGCCTCCTTGTCACCCCTTGAGGTTTCGTCCTTAACGTTGTCATTTACTCAGACTATCTGGATTGATACCCAGTTGCTGAAGACGTTCTCTTAACTGTTGAATGGTCTGCTCTTGCTC
This sequence comes from Roseofilum sp. SBFL, assembly GCF_017746885.1. Classification (NCBI taxonomy): domain Bacteria; kingdom Bacillati; phylum Cyanobacteriota; class Cyanophyceae; order Desertifilales; family Desertifilaceae; genus Roseofilum; species Roseofilum sp. SBFL. The sequence continues at coordinate 345 of NZ_JAGHZH010000047.1, forward strand.
TTCAACAACCGCTTCAGCGCGATCGGCTCTTTCCTGTTGGTGATCGCGTTCTAGTTCAGCTATATTTGCTCTTTCCTGTTGCTGTTCTTTTTCTTGATACTGGCGATCGCGCTCTAGTTCAGCCGTCTCTGCTCTCTCTTCTGGAGTCAGATAGCGCTTTCCGTTTTCATCATACCAATAGAGCCATTCTCTGGTAATTCCTTGATAAGTTCCTCGATCTGTACCGATGCCTAAATTGAGTTGGGATAACCAGACCGGTTCTCCAGATAATAATTCATATTCCCCCCCCTGGAGTTGATAAACTTCTAGCTTCTGTTTCTTTTTCCGTAGGGGATTATAGATTACATAGTAGAGAACTCCCAATTGGGCATATTTTTGTTTTTTCTCGCTATATTCTCCTCTTGGTGTTGTGGAGACCACTTCTAACACGAAAGTTGGAATTTCTCTCTCCTCCCAAAGAACATAAGATAACCGTAAACCTTCATCAACGATCCGAGGGACACCGATACTTAAAAAACCATCGGGGACAATAGCGGGTTGGTTCGGATCGGTGTAAACTCCCATATCCACGCCAAAGAACCAATCCATTCGCTCTGACCAAATGAGTGCGAGCATCGCTTTGAGGAGTGTGGGAATTAAATCTTGTAGTTCATTATCCACAGGAGTCTCATCCGAGTCTGGTAAATCCTGCGCCGAGGGTAAACTATTTCTGAGATGATATTTCAGTAGCATAAGTTGACGAGGAGTTTCTCTTTATTTTATCGCAGACTTTAGTTTATCCCATGACATACATTGATCTAATTGGGGGGTTTTGCCAAGTTGCGGAAGCGGGTAAATTCGGGGTCAAAGAGCAATTTAACGACTCCAGTAGGGCCATTGCGGTGTTTGGTGATGATCGCTTCGGAGATCGCGCGATCGGTGGTATCGGGATTATAATACTCATCTCGGTATAACATAATTACCAAATCCGCATCTTGCTCAATACTGCCGCTTTCCCTCAAATCAGACATCATCGGCCGTTTGTTAGTGCGCGACTCTACCGAACGACTGAGCTGAGATAAAGCAATAACCGGTACATTTAATTCACGTGCTAGCCCCTTAAGTTGCCGAGTAATTTTCGAGAGTTCTTGCACCCGGTTATCGCTACTTCCTTCCATCAGTTGCAGGTAGTCGAGCAGTACTAATCCGAGTTGTCCTTGTTCGGCTTGCAGTCGGCGAGCTTGCGATCGCATCTGAGTCACGGTCGTATTTGCCGTATCATCAATATAAATCGGCAACTCAGACAGATTAGTTTGCGCTTCAATTAAAGGCTCCCATTCCGTTTGACTAATCCGCCCTGACCTGAGACGATTACTTTCAATTCCCGCTTCACTAGAGAGCAAACGCAGCGCTAATTGCTCTTTCGACATTTCCAAACTAAAAATAGCGGCGGCCAAGTGACTCGTTTGGGCAATATTGTTCGCAATATTGAGCGCGAAGGAGGTTTTCCCCATTGACGGTCGTCCAGCAATAATAATCAAATCCGATCGCTGAAATCCCCCGGTCATCGCATCAAGATCGTAAAATTGGCAGGGCAAACCCGGTAAAATTTCTCCTGTACTTTGAGATTGGATTTCTTCATAGGTATGAGTTAAGGTTTCTGCTAAAGAAACGAGACCTTTTTGTACGCGATCTTGGGTGAGATTAAAGATTTTTTGTTCGGCTTGGTCGAGAATTTGTTTAATATCAGTCGCCGTATCATAACCCAACTGCACAATTTCATGACCTGCTGTAATCAGTTGACGACGCAGATATTTATCCATGACGAGTTTGGCATACTCGTCAATATTCACCGCGCTCACCGTACGGTCGAGCAGTTGTACCAGTTTGCTCTGACCGCCTACTTTGTCTAATAGGTTCTGGTCAGAGAGCCAACTGTTCACGGTCATAAAATCCGTTGGTTTCCCACTGTTGTGGAGAGTGAGAGTCGCTTGGTAGATTTTTTGGTGTGCGGAAATGGAAAAGGCTTCGGGGCGCAGAATATCCATCACCCGATTAATAGCTTCTGGGTCGAGTAGAATACCGCCGAGGATGGATTCTTCCGCCTCAATATTTTGGGGAGGAAGGGTGTCGGGAAGAGCTGGAAGGCTGGACTCGCTGACCATGGGAATAGGGAATGGGGAATAGGAAATAGTGCGATTCGTTCGCTAAACACTAGACTAACGTGTTAGTTTAGGGGATTAGCGGCAAAGTTAACTACCTATAGGTTGATTGGAGATCGCTATGAACCCACAAAAAAATAGTAGAACCTTGACAACGTGCCTCAAACCATAACCTAACTGTTCTAACCAACTCCTTCTCTGCTATAGGATAAATGGAGATAACAGGGGATCGGGAGTACCGATTAACTGACGAGCAAACCGGGGGGCGATCGCCGGAACTAAGGTAATGGGAGCGGTAAACCCAGAAAACACATATAGCCCTTCTCGTTTGGGTATTGCCCCCATAATGGCAAAATTCTGATGCACAAATGCCACTAAACAAGAATGCCAGGTTCCCGCCTCTTGAGCTAAAGAGGGTAAGATTTGGCCAACTTTTTGGCGAATTTCTTTCTCACTCCTTTGGGGATTAATCTGAGCCTGGGGATCGGTTACGGTGCGGCTCAATTGTCCTAATAATAATCTTCCCCCTAGAAACTGTACCGCACCAGTATCAACAATGGCAGGGGCTAACTCGTGTCCCGGTTCATCCCAAAGGAATTCCAATTCTGGACGACTTGAATAGGTTTCAAGCTGATAGAGTTGGGTTTGGGAAGGCATGATAAAATTAGACAAACGCTTGTCCGTGTTGACAATTTCTACTAATTCCGCATGGGTAAAATAAATAGGAATATCAATTCCAGCTTGTTTGAGTAGTTGTCGAGTCCATCCTCCAGCACAAACGACTACGTTTTTCGCCTGATAGGAGTCTTCGGAAGTCCTGATATGATAGGACCGATCCAGCTCCTTACCTAATTCCTGGACTTCCCCAATTTCCATGACTCCCCCTTGACGGATTGTCGCCTGTTGATAGGCTTGATTGAGGAGAATGGGGTTAACCTGAGCTTGCTGTAAGGTAAAAGCACTAACAATTGCCTCTGGATTCAGCAAAGGTTCGATTTCACAGGCTTCTTGGGGGGTTAACATCTGAAATGGATCGCTCATCTGCTGGTAAGCGGCGATCGTGTATTCCACATCTTGCCCTGGATCGACGGTAAACAGGAACTCTACTGCTCGAAATTCTGTATCCATACCTAATTCATTGGATAATTGCTCGTGTCTGGCTTTTCCTTCATGGAATAATGTTCCTCTGTCTCCCGAAGTGCCATACCAATGAACGCCTCCATAACTATAGTGAGTTGCCCGATCTCCATCAGTGCTTTGATCTAAAAGGAGTATCTCTAATCCTAGCTTACTGAGTTCATAGGCTAGAGCGCTTCCGGTAATGCCTGCTCCAATTACAATCCAATCATAGATTTTTGTCATTTTCACCTACTTCCTTCCCTAATTGCCAACATTTTTTGCACAAAGCGCTGAGGAATATCCCATCGATCGCCCCAGTGTAAATGCAAATAGGATGCATGAAGATTATAGATTTGCCATCCTTCGCTTACTGGGAGCGTATGGCGATCGTAGCCTTTTAATTGAAATAAGGGAAGGGCTTGATCTTCTATGCTGGGAAAAGGAGGAGTGAGTTGGGAGCGATGAAACTCATGGCCTTGAAGGGTTGTACCGGCTGCCACCAAGGGACTATCATGGAGAGTACTGGCTTTTCGATAGCCGAGGGTGAGCTTTTTCTCCAGGATGACATGAGATGGTAAAATTCCCACCATCTCCCAAGTTTTCCCTTCAAATGTGGTGAGATCTTGGCACAACACCATTAAACCGCCACATTCGGCATAGGTGGGCAGTCCGGCTAAGATGGCTTGGTAGATGGCATTCCGAACCGGTTGATTTTCCCACAATTGCTCTGCGAACATTTCGGGAAATCCTCCCCCGAAGTAGAGTCCGTCAATAGCAGGGGGAAGGGTGCGATCGCCTATTGGACTCCAGGGAACGAGTTCTACCCCTAGATGTTGCAGCAGATCTAAGTTATCGGCATAGTAAAAGCTGAAAGCCGGATCTTGGGCGATCGCTAATCGGACTTTAGGCTTATCGCGCTCCGCGCTAGGGAATAGGGAATAGGGAATAGGGAATAGGGTTGGGGTAGATGGATTTGAGGCTTGACTTTGTGCTGTATTTTTATCAAGTGCGTTCGATCCCTCAAAATCCCCCGATCTTCGGGGGATTTTGAGGAGTTGTTGCAACTTTTGCCAGTTAAAATGATGTTTGCCTAAATGGGCTAATCGGTCTAAAATCTCGTTCAACTGGGGGAGTTCAGCCGTGGGAATTAGCCCTAGATGGCGATCAGGAATGGTAATTTGAGTTTGACGGGGAAATACGCCTAAAATCGGCAGATTGAGGGGTTCTAGCGCCGCTTCCAGGTATTCTTGATGGCGATCGCTCCCCACCCGATTTAGCACAATTCCGGCTAAGTTAAGACTGGGGTCAAAGGTTTGGAAGCCATGGGCGATCGCGGCGACAGAATTGGACATCCGCCCGCAATCTAATACCAGCATCACCGGTAAGTTTAGCAGTTTCGCCACATGGGCGGTAGAGCCGAAATGGCGATCGTCCGGGTGACAATTATAGGGCAAGCCATCAAACAACCCCATCACCCCTTCCACCACCGCACAATCAGCCGTTTGCCCATGATGCAGATAACAGGTTTTCACCCATTCTGGAGAGGTTAACACCGGATCTAAATTGCGGCAGGGGCGACCCGTAATATAAGTATGAAACATGGGATCGATATAATCCGGCCCCACTTTAAACGATTGTACCGATACCCCTTGTTCTCGTAAGCTGGCCAAAAGCGCTAACGTGATGGTTGTTTTCCCCACTCCGGAGCGATCTCCCGCAATTATTAATCCCATAATCCCTTAAACATTAAAATTGTCCGATTTCCACCCATCTCCAAAGCTAATCTCTCTTCCTATGACTGTTCGCAATTGTCATTACAAATACTTCCATCTGGCATAATTGTCTGACAAAAAATAGCATCAGTTAGATTGATTTATTCAGCTCCTTCTAGATTAGCTTCGGTCAGATCTGCACCTCCAAAGTAAGGTTTAAATTTATCTTCAGAGCCATAACTATTGGTTAGAATAGCTTTAACTAGACATGCATCTTTAAAGGTAGCACAATATAAAGAAGTATTTTCCATATTCACTTCTCTTAAATTAGCTCTTGTTAAATAAGCACTTCTTAAATTGCAATCTTTAAGGTTAGCTCCCATCAGATTAGCATCTCTTAAATCGATATTATATAAACGAGAATTTTCTAAATTTGCAAAACTTAAGTTTATGCCAGATGTATAAGAACAATCTAACTGAGAAAAACTTAAATTTGCATGGGAGAAGTTAACATTGGTTAAACGCGAGTAAGATATATCAATACCGACTAAATTAGCATAAGACAGATCGATATCTTTTAACTCCACCCCATTAAAATCTCTTTCCCCTGCCTCATAGCACTCTAGCAGTTCTCTCGCCGTTATCGCATCTGGCATAATCGTGTTACAGAGAATCGCATCTTCAACATAGGCTCTTCTCGCACCTTTGAGATTGGCTCCAGTGAGATCGGCTCCTTCAAAACTTGCACAAAATAGTTCGGCATTCGTTAAAATAGCATTGATAAGACAGCAGTTATCTAACACGGTCTCATATAGCCTAATATTAGCTAGGTTGGCATTAGTTAAATTTGACCTCTCTAAACCGGATGCTGACAAAGAACAGTTTTTTAAGTTAGCTCCCATAAGATTAGTCTCAATAAATTCAGTACCCTCATCGAATTGTGTCCATTCTAAATTCACCAAACTTAAGTTAGCACCCTCAACTTCATTAAAATAACAGTTTTGTAAGTTAGCTCCAGTCAAATTTGCATCGTGCAACTGGGCATCTCCTAAATTGCCTTCTTCCAAATTCACCCAGCTAAAATCAGCACCAGATAAATCTGCCTCTTCTAGTTCCGCATTCCTCAAGTTAGCCCGCGCAAAATTACTTCCTCTGAGATCGCAAGAATTTAACTTAATATCTTCCAAATCAGCCGAAGCCAGATTAATCTCTCTTAAATCTAACCCGCTAAAATCTCGCTCTCCTTTCGCATAACGTTCTAACAACTCTTCCGCACTCATCGTTTCCATTTGGGCTTTTTCTCCTTCGTTTTATGCTAGTTTTATTGCTATTATGGCTCGCTCTGGCGGAAAACAGGCAATCTATTCCTCATTCTCATGCCAAAATCAGACGGTGTTAAGCTAAGGGATAGCAATATTTTCTGGGAGATTAACAGAAGATGGCGATCGCAGTTGAAGTCATAAAACCTCTTCAGGGCATGAGCCTAGAAGAGTTTCTATCCTACGATAACGACACCGATATATTGTATGAATTAGACAATGGGGAGTTAGTCGGGATACTTCCAGAGAGTGACTTGAATGAACGCATTGCGATCGCCTTACTCATCTATTTTTCTCAGGTTGGCGTGGCTCAAAGCTGTCTGCGGGTGAAGACGGAGGTAGTCGTCAGTGGAATGAAGCCAACCGTGCGTATTCCAGATTTGTCGATCTTATCAGACGAGGGAGTACAGGCCCTAGAGGGGGCGAGTCGTGCAACTGTGACGTTGGACATGCCACCGCCTCAGTTAGTGGTAGAAGTCGTCTCGCCAGAGAGTGTGAACCGGGATTATCGTTATAAACTGTCACAATATCAAGCCAGGGGAATCCCGGAATATTGGATTATTGACCCCATGGAGGATCGGGTAACGCTGTTGGTACTGGTTGATGGATTATATGAGTCGCGAGTGTTTACCGGTGAAGAAATATTAGAGTCACCGTTTTTACAAGGGATGGGAGGCGATACTCCTGCCCAGGCGCTTCGCGATCGCCGTTTGTCTGCCGCTCAAGTGTTGAGGGGTAGACAGTGATGCAGTCAGTGGATATCACCCTCAAGATCCATAAGGATTCTTTTAATCGCCAGATCTAGCCTAGGAATCTCACTGTTCACCACATCCCAAACGATATCATAATTAACTCCAAAATAATCATGAATCAACTTGTCGCGCATACCAGCAATTTGCTTCCAGGCAACATCAGAATACTGCGCTCTGAAGTCATAAGATAAATTTTTCGTCGCCTCACCAATAATCTCTAAACTTCTAACAAAAGCCCGTTTTAATGTCTCATTTTCAAGGAATAAAGCCTTATTCAATCCTTGGGAAGTCGTCAAAATATAGTGGGTTTCATCAAGGATATGCAGCAAATAATCCCTAGGTGAGCCAGACATACTCTACCTCCTGGAGAATCTTGTCGCCAAAGTGAGGACTTAGGGATTCTGGTGTGACCAAATCTACCTTGCGCCCAAACAAATCTTCTAGAAAGAAACAGAGATCCATAAAATTCCGAAATGTTTTTTCTTCTGGCTCAAACACTACGAAAACATCCACATCACTCTCATCATCTGCCTCCCCACGCTGAAACGATCCAAACACACCAAAACTTTTGACTCCATAAGTTTTAATCGTCTGACGGTGTGCCAAGATGGAGGACATTAGGTCTTGCTTCCTCCGTAGTGGTTTTATGGGATAATCTCCATTGTTTCCTAAAGACGAAGGTTCAAAAACCGGCTCGGTAACTTCTTCTAATTGATCTTCAAAATCGGTTAGATCGTGAGTATCCCAGAACTCAGCTAATTCTTTAATAGAGTCTGTTTGAGGGATTTTGGGCTGATTCATAGCTACTTCCATTTCTTGTATCTTTACATTTGGCTAGAAGCCCGGTTTCTTTAAGAAACCCGGTTTCTTAGAACACTGGATTGAGCCATCGCAAAATTTCGGATTTTAACCGGGTAATATCCTTATAAATAAATTCCTGTTTCACCCATTGTCCCATCGCATCTAGAGGACTAAATTCTCGTCCTGCTTGCCAATTAATATCTTGTCCAGTAGGCGTTAAATGATTACCGGGAAGTCTTTGTAAGGTCACCATCTGGGCAAACCTGGCTCGTAAAATTTCAATTAACCTCGAACTTTGATCGATATCGTCTTTCTGAAAGCGAATTAACAGATTGCGCCGGATCTGATAGTCTTTCTGGATCAAAACTTCTGTTTGTTCTGGAGAGGGAGTGAATTCCAATTGGAACATGCGGGCCAGATTGAGTTCTTCACCCAGGGGAATCGATTGATTAACGGGATAATTATTGTAGGCAATGAAAATATTTCCGGCACGATTGATTTTGGGCAAACTGCCGATTATCAGATGCAGTTTACAGCCCATACTATGGCCTAAACCGTAAATGGGTAAATAGCGTCGTCGCAGTTTTCCTAAACGCTCTAATTGAGTTAAGGTCTGATTGAATTGCTCTAAAACCGATCGCGCAATCTGATAATGATCGAAGGTATTGATAAAGGGGGTTGTAACGATAATATAGCCTTGAGCGGCGATCGCCTCCAATAACCAGCGATAGGTCACATGGGGCGCTGCGCCTATAAATGCACCGCCGAGAAAATGAACGATTGCGATCGGTCTTGGGGGCACTAATACCCAATTTTTATCAATCTCTAACCAGTCCATGATTTTATTTTTTACTATAGATTAACAGAGCAAATTGGGGTTTGGAAGATTTTAGAACCTGGCCTTCTCAGGAGCCACATGGGATGAGATCACCTTAAGAGCCAAGGATGGAATGTTAAGCTAGGTGGGGCGTTCTCTGAATGCCCATAACTCATAGGTTTTAGGGTCGGCATCAGGTACCATTAACTCTAACTTAAACGACGCAAGGAAGATTACCGATGACACAACGCAAGCGATCGCTGATTACAGGAATTACCGGTCAAGATGGTTCTTATTTAAGTGAATTCTTACTCGAGAAGGGGTACGAGGTTCACGGAATCATTCGCCGCAGTTCCACCTTCAACACCGATCGCATCGACCATATTTACATCGATCCCCATGAAGAACAAGCCCGATTTTTCCTCCACTACGGCGATCTCACCGATGGGACAACCCTCCGCCGGATCTTAGAAGAAATTCAACCCCATGAGGTCTACAACTTAGGCGCTCAATCCCACGTGCGCGTCAGTTTCGACTCCCCCGAATATACCGTTGATACTGTTGCCATGGGAACCCTACGGCTCTTAGAAGCCATTCGAGACTACCAACAGCGTACCGGCAATCAGGTCAGATTCTATCAAGCCGGATCGTCCGAGATGTTTGGGAAAGTCCAAGAAGTGCCTCAAAAAGAAACCACCCCCTTCTATCCCAGAAGTCCCTACTCCTGCGCTAAAGTCTATGCCCATTGGCAAACCATTAACTACCGGGAATCCTACAACTTATTTGCCTGTAATGGCATCCTGTTTAACCATGAATCCCCTCGTCGAGGTGAAACCTTTGTAACGCGTAAAATCACCCGTGCAGTGGCTCGGATTAAAGCCGGACAGCAAAAGAAACTCTATTTAGGGAACTTGGATGCCAAACGGGATTGGGGATATGCCAAAGACTATGTACGTGCCATGTGGCTCATGCTTCAGCAAGATGAACCGGATGATTATGTGATCGCCACCAATGAAACTCACTCCATTCGCGAATTTCTTGATATCGCCTTTACCCATGTGGGTTTAAGCTGGCAAGATTATGTGGAGTTTGACGAGCGCTATTTACGTCCTGCGGAAGTGGATTTACTCATTGGTGACCCTAGTAAAGCCAAAGAAAAGCTGGGTTGGGAACCTTCCGTTACCTTCGAGGAGCTAGTAAAATTGATGGTGGACTCCGATCGAGAAGTGCTAGAGAAAGCCAAACAGTTGGGCAATGGATTTGACTAAGGCAGATTGAGGAAAAAAGATGACCACCATAGAATTGCAAGATAAGCGGATTTTGGTCACAGGAGGCGCGGGATTTCTCGGTCGTCAGGTGATCGAGCAGCTAGAGGGAGCTGGAGCGAATCAAAATCATATTACCGTTGTGCGATCGCGCGAACACGATCTTCGGCAAATGAAGGCCTGCGAGCAAGTTGTCCAAAATCAAGATATCATCATCCACTTGGCTGCCCATGTGGGAGGAATCGGTCTCAACCGGGAGAAACCGGCAGGACTGTTTTACGATAACTTGATGATGGGAACCCAGCTCATCCATGCGGCTTACCAAGCGGGTATCGAAAAGTTTGTCTGTGTGGGAACCATTTGCGCCTATCCGAAATTCACCCCCGTTCCGTTCAAAGAAGAAGACCTCTGGAACGGCTACCCGGAAGAAACCAACGCTCCCTATGGGATTGCCAAAAAAGCGCTCCTGGTTCAGCTCCAATCCTATCGGCAACAATATGGGTTGAATGGCATTTTCCTCTTGCCCGTAAACTTATATGGGCCAGAAGATAACTTCGATCCGAGTAGTTCCCATGTGATTCCCGCCTTAATCCGCAAAGTCTACGAAGCTCAACAACGGGGAGATACAACCCTGCCTGCTTGGGGAGATGGCTCGCCAAGTCGTGAGTTTCTCTATTCCACCGATGCTGCACGGGGAATCGTGATGGCCACTCAGAAGTACAATGACTCTGAACCCGTGAACTTAGGAACTGGCTACGAAATCACCATCCGCGATTTAGTCGAACTGATTTGTGAGTTAATGGAATTCAAGGGCGAAATTATCTGGCAAACGGATAAACCCAATGGTCAACCCCGCCGATGCTTAGATACCCAACGGGCAAAAGACTGGTTTGGGTTTACGGCGAATATGGAGTTTCGCGAAGGGCTGAAACGCACCATTGACTGGTATCGCACTCATGGAGAGGCGGCATAGTGTCGTGACCGCCTAAAATGGTGCATTAGAAAAGATGGGGGAAAGGAGGAAAAAGGGGCAATACAGAAAGCCTCTTATCCCTCCATCCCCTATCGTTTTGATGTTTAGGAATAATACGAATGAATCCTTTCTTAAAAAATGTAGTTACTTTAACCGCTCTGGCAGCCGTTGTTGATGGTTCTGCCAATGCTGAAGAAAAGAAATTGATTGTCGATCGCCTGGCCCATAAACTAGAAGTGTCTCCAGATCTGGTTTATGAGGAGCTGGATCGGGCGATCTCTAAGGTGCAAGAAGCAGCGAATAACCCCACTCTGGCACTCCAGTTAGCCTATAAAGCCTTACGCACGCTCCCCTTCCATCAACAAACATTTGCCTTTGATGTGGCCAAAGAAGTCATTGATGTTAATGGCATAGAACCCGATGAAAGCACGTTTATTTGGGCCTTATTTCGGTTAGTTTTCCCGGAATCATCAGGAGAAGCGTAGACCGATCGTGAATAATGAATAATTAACCAATTGTTCATTATTCATTGTTAATGATTAATTGTTAATGGATTGAATGGATAAACGACAACTTCGTAAACAGCTCCTCGCTGCCCGCGAGTCCCTGTCTTTAGAAGACTGGAAAACAAAAAGCGATCGCCTCTGCCAAACCCTGAAACAGGCTCCCCTGTTTCAGCAAGCTCAAACCATTCTCGCCTATTGGAGTCATCGCCGAGAACCGGATCTGAGTGCTTTGTGGGGCGAACGGCAAGTTTGGGGATTACCTCGAACCGTGGGAAAATCCCTCTCCTGGCATGTCTGGAAGCCTTCAAAACCCCTGCAAGCGGGAAAATATGGCATTTTTGAACCTCATCCAGATTCTCCCGTGCTACAGCCCCAGGATGTGGATTTAATATTGGTTCCGGCCGTGGGCTGCGATCGCCAGGGATATCGTCTAGGCTATGGGGGTGGATACTATGACCGGTTGCTGAGTTCAGAGGATTGGCAGTCTATTCCCACGATGGGTATGATCTTTGATTTTGCTTGGGTTGAGCAACTGCCCGTAGATGATTGGGATATAGCCTTAAAAGGCGTTTGTAGCGATCGCCAATTTTGGCAAACAACCGATTCTTGAATCCTCACCAGGCTGAAGTCAAAAATTTCCCTCTTTGATATCGAGATCAATGAGGTTCAATGAGATAATAGATTCCACAGATAAAAACTTGAACGGTAACCATGACCCAGATTTACACCATTAAAATTCATAATCGCCACACCAACCAACACCACACTCTGCAAGTCCCCGATGACCGCTATATTCTCCACAATTGCGAAACTCAAGGGGTGGGTTTGCCGTTTTCCTGTCGCAATGGTGCTTGTACGACTTGCGCGGTGCGTATCCTCTCTGGAGAAATTTATCAACCAGAAGCTATGGGACTCTCTCCCGACTTGCAAAAACAAGGTTATGCTCTCCTGTGTGTCAGTTATGCCAGATCCGATTTAGAAGTGGAAACTCAGGATGAAGATGAAGTATATGAACTGCAATTTGGGCGCTATTTTGGCAAAGGCAAAATAGAAATCGGCTTACCTCTAGAAGATGATTAAACCCAGAAGTGTTGAATGTTGACATAAAACTTTACATTCAACTGAAGAAAAGTCCCTAGGGCGTGTCATCAATTAAAGGTCTTGACAAAATAGAGATTGTGTAATCTACAAGGATGGCGATCGCTATGCTAATAAAATAACTGAGGCTACCCAATAAATTCCTCCGAGAAAGTTGACTGAACGTTTGTCATACCTA
>NZ_JAGHZH010000048.1:0-58869 GCF_017746885.1 Roseofilum sp. SBFL
AAAAATAAGCACGGACTGGGGTTGAAAGTTGAAACCTACTTAAATCCCTATGAGGGATTGAAACTACACGGGATTATTAACCTGGCTCTTGGCTTAGTTGCCTGTTGAAACCTACTTAAATCCCTATGAGGGATTGAAACGAAATGAATCTTACTTTTCTGAAGCTTTTTGCCTATGCCGTTGAAACCTACTTAAATCCCTATGAGGGATTGAAACTCAACTTCTGTATTATTTTAGGGAGAGTGAAATTGTGATGGTTGAAACCTACTTAAATCCCTATGAGGGATTGAAACTTCTTTTCCGATCTTCGCGGCTACTTTCATCAAGGGATTCAAGGTTGAAACCTACTTAAATCCCTATGAGGGATTGAAACGTAAGTGTTTTTGGAAGTCTTGACATAGCCAATTATTTCGCATTGAAACCCATCTACATTTCTAGGAGAAATAATCTACCCATTGCTAGCGCGAAGCACTATGATTGATACACTCTTCCTTTCCAAGCGCCACCACGACCTTGCCAGTGGCGTAGAGCCGAGTCTAGAGTCATGAGAGTATAGAGTGAAGCAATCAGAGGTAGGGCGAAACCGGCTAAGGGAAATTGGCGATAGAGTTTAGCCGTAGGAGTATAGGCGATCGCCATTAATGCCCAAGTCCCCCCGCCGATCGCTGTCAGAATGGGAACACCAGTAACCAGCCCCCAAACACAACCCACCACGGGCAAAATATAAACCAACACCATCCCCAAAAGTGTTCCCAGCAATAACCCAGGAGAATAATTGAGTTGGGTAAAAGCCGTTCGAGCAACCATATCCCAGATCGGTTGTAACGTGCTGTAAGAGCGCAAACTGTACGTTGTCTCACTTAAGCCTAACCAGATGCGCCCGGAGCCAGTAGACTTCACCGCTTGAGCCAAAGTACAATCATCAATCAGAGCATCTCGCAGGCGCTCCAATCCGCCAATTCGGGTTAGGGCATCTGGCGTAATTAAAATACAGCCCCCTGCTGCGGCTGCCGTAGATTTACGGGGATTATTCACCCAAGGAAACGGATAGAGTTTCTGGAAAAAGAAGACAAAAGCGGGAATCAAGAGATGTTCCCAAACACTTTCACAGTGTAATTTGACCATCACTGAGACTAGCTCTAGATCCTCCTGTTGGGCTTTGTGTACCAATTGGCTTAAGTGTTCCGGAGAATGTTCAATATCAGCGTCGGTGAACAGATAATAATCCGGGGGAGAAGATTGGCATTGGTAGTATTTAACGCCTTGTTCCATCGCCCAGAGCTTCCCTGTCCATCCAGAGGGTAAAGATTCTGAAGAAATGACCGTCACGCCATCAAAGGATTGAGCTTGGATTCTGGTATCATCAGTGCTTTGGTCGTCTATAACCAGAATAGAATAGGGGCTGGGATAATCTTGATCGACGAGCGATCGCACACTCCGACTAATCACCTCACTTTCATTCCGCGCTGGGACGATCGCGCCCACTTTAGGATAACTCACCTGCGGCTCATCCTCAGCATTAACTGATGCCTCTAGCTGCTGATTTGCCCACCAAAAGTTCCCCCAAAAACAGAGTAAAATTACCCAAATTATTCCCGATACACCCAGGCTAATCATCAACATAACGCCATTAAACATGAAATACGAACAACTCTCCTCCTTCCGATCCCTCCATGCTCCCCATCCCTCCATTCCTTTGCTTTAATGGAGGATGGATTTATTGATTGTTACAACAGGAGTAATTACATATGGTGGAGGCAGTGAGAGTCAGGACTCCGGCAAGCGCAGCTAACTTGGGCCCTGGCTTTGATTGTATGGGAGCAGCGCTAACATTGTATAATGAATTTTGCTTTTCGCTCCTTCCTGATGAAGGTTCCCTAGACATTGACCTGAAGGGAATTGATGTGGTTCATCTGACCACAGATGCTGATAACTTAGCGTACAAATCCTTTAAGCGGTTGTACGATCGCCTGGGAAAAAAGACCCCAGGGGTGAAGATTGAGATTGATATGGAAATCCCTCTGACGCGGGGGTTAGGCAGTTCAGCAACAGCAATTGTGGCTGGATTGGTAGCCGCTAATCATTTGGCTGAGAGTCCTTTGAGCCAAACCGAACTGATGGAATTGGCGATCGCCATAGAAGGATTTCCAGATAATGTGGTGCCCGCCCTCTTAGGGGGCTGTCATTTAGCCACAAAAGACGAAAGCGGTTGGTTAATCTGCGATATTCCTTGGCACGAGACCATTATTCCAGTGGTTGCCATTCCCAATTTTGAGTTATCCACCGCAGACGCACGCCGGATCTTGCCCAGTGGATACGATCGCCAAGATGCCATCTTTAATATCAGCCATATCGGACTATTGGTGCGAGGTCTGGAAACCGGTAACCCAGAATGGTTGAAAAGGGGCATGGAAGACCGCATTCATCAACCCTATCGTAAAACCCTAATTCCTGGCTATGATGAGGTCAAACAAGCAGCCATAGAAGCTGGCGCTCTGGGCGTTGCCATTAGTGGTGCAGGGCCGACGTTGATTGCTTTCGTCAATGCAGATCGAGGGACTGAAGTGGGTACAGCAATGGTAGAAAGCTGGAAAACTCACGGTATCCATGTCGATGCTTTATCGCTCATGCTCGATCACAAGGGAACAACCGTTTCTACGGTTGAGCTGGAATAACATTCCTCTCAAGTTGGGGAAGCGTTCTGTAATCTAGGTAACAAAAAAACGATCCAACTGGATTAAAATAGTTTCTTTGGCAAATTACTTAACGTTTCCTTAACTCAGGCAACAGGAGTGTAACGGTATGGCACATCGTATTGGTCGGCGTAAGTTTCTCGTCTATGGTTCTGCTGCTCTAGGCACGAGTATTTTACTTAAAGCTTGTGGGGGTCCAACAGATACAGCCAATGAAACATCTGAAACTTCGCCAGTAGAGCAAAGTAATAGCACTACTCCAGCAGCAAGCAATACGATTAAAGTCGGTATTTTGCATTCCCTGAGTGGAACCATGGCAATTAGTGAGAAAAGTGTGGTGGAATCGACCCAATTGGCGATCGACCATATTAATGAAATGGGTGGAGTACTCGGCAAACAGATCGAGGCGATTGTCGAAGATGGCGCGTCCGACTGGCCCACTTTCGCTGAAAAAGCGAGAAAGTTGATCGATCAAGACCAAGTGGTGGCGATTTTTGGCTGTTGGACTTCTGCCAGTCGCAAGGCCGTTTTACCGGTGTTTGAAGAAAAAGACCATATGCTTTGGTATCCTGTGCAGTATGAAGGCCAGGAATGCTCAAAGAATATTTTCTACACGGGAGCCGCTCCGAATCAACAAATTGAGCCTTCAGTAGACTGGTTGTTAGCCGAAAAAGGTGAAGAATTTTTCTTAGTCGGTTCTGACTATGTATTCCCCCGCACCGCCAATACGATTATTAAAGAGCAACTGGCTGCGAAAGGTGGAACTACCGTAGGAGAGGATTATCTCCCCTTGGGGAATACGGAAGTGACCCCCATTATTACGAAAATTCGCCAAGCTTTGCCTGATGGTGGAGTAATTTACAATACTCTGAACGGGGATAGTAATGTCGCCTTCTTTAAGCAGATGCAAGGGGCTGGGCTGACTCCAGATAAGTATCCAGTGATGTCGGTAAGTATCGCTGAAGAAGAAGTGAAGGCGATCGGAGTTGAATATCTCAAGGGTCAATACGCCGCTTGGAATTACTTCATGACTGTCGAAAATCCAGCCAATGATAAATTTGTGGCTGACTTTAAGGCTAAGTATGGGCCAGAGCGCGTCACCAATGACCCCATGGAAGCCGCTTATATTGGTGTTCATATCTGGAAACAGGCTGTAGAAGCAGCAGGAACGGCTGATAATTTAGATGCTGTCCGCGAAGCCGCTTATGGTCAAACGTTTGAGGCTCCAGAAGGGCCGGTGATGATGAATAATAGCCATCATTTGTCCAAGTGGGTACGGATCGGAGAAGTGCGCGACGATGGTCTGTTTGAGATTGTCAACGCGACCGATGCTGCGGTTTCTCCTCTTCCTTGGAACCAGTTTGTAGCTGAAACTAAAGGTTTTGCCTGCGACTGGTCAGATAAGGCAAAAGGAGGCAAGTTCAAGATTTAAAATTAATGACTAATGATTAATAATGGTTAGGCATATGTAGGGGCGAAAAGTTTTTCGCCCCTACATATTTTTGTAATACCATTTCTTTTTAAGGGTGCTACTAATCGATTCTTGAGAGGCAAGTTGCTCTTACCCCCTTGTTACACGCAACATCATAGAGAAATGGTATAAGTATTATTATTAATTTGGAGAAAATTGTGCAACTGTTACTTGAAGGAATTTTTAACGGCATTAGCATTGGCTCGGTTTTGCTCATGGCTGCCCTTGGTCTAGCGATTATTTTCGGCTTAATGGGTGTCATTAATATGGCTCACGGCGAGTTAATGATGCTAGGAGCTTATACCACATTTGTGGTGCAAAATGGTTTTAAGGCCATGGGCGATCAATTCTTTGAAGTTTATATCTTTTTTGCTCTCCCTGCGGCCTTTGTCGTCGCCGCAATCATGGGAATTATTCTAGAGCGAGGAGTCATCCGGTTTTTGTATGGTCGCCCCTTAGAAACCCTGTTAGCCACTTGGGGAGTAAGCTTAATTTTACAACAGTTTGTCCGGAGTGTGAGTTGGCAAATGGTAGCCGGGTTAGGGATATTTTGTCTGCTATTTTTCGGGGGTTGGTGGTTGGTGTCGCGTCGTCCCAATTTTGAGCAGATACGTAAATGGGCACTCTCTATCTTATTACCCCTATCTGCCGGAATTGCTCTGACCATAGGGGTTATCCTTGGTAATATCTTCAAACTAGCCGTCACTCAACCCTGGTTTGGAGCGCAAAACGTCGATGTGACTGCTCCTTCTTGGTTACGTGGGGGGATTCCTATCCTCAACTTTCAACTCCCCTACGCTCGCTTATTTATCATTGCCTTAACTGCAATCTGTGTGGTGGGAATTTATGTATTTTTACAGCGATCGCCCTGGGGATTACGCATTCGAGCCGTCACCCAAAACCGTACCATGAGCGCCTGCTTAGGCATTCCCACCCATCAAGTTGATGCGCTCACATTTGCCCTCGGTTCTGGGTTAGCAGGGGTGGCTGGATGTGCCATTAGCTTACTCGGTTCTGTCGGCCCCAATACAGGACAAAATTATATTGTTGATGCCTTTATGGTGGTTGTCGTCGGAGGTGTGGGTAAATTGGTGGGTAGCTTAGTGGCAGCCTTATCGATTGGTACCTTAAACTATCTCATCGGTTCCGGCACCCTCGCCTTAATTGCCACTCCTATTCAACCGATTGCTGATTTCTTTACCTTTTTTGCCACGACAAGCATGGCAAAGGTGATGGTGTTTGCGTTCATTATTGCTTTCCTGCAAGTCCGTCCGGCAGGGATTTTCCCGCAAAAGGGGCGCACAGTGGATGCTTAATAATGAGCTGACTTATAAATAACGGCTGGCTAATTGCATTAGATCGGCAATATCGATATCCCCATCGCCATCGGCATCGAGTAATTGACTCAAAACGGGATTTTTTTCTGCTTGATTGGCTCCCATTTCCACTACTTTTAGGACTAAGGGGACAGCCGTCGGTAATACAGATTCAATGGTACTTGCGGGTAAACCGGTTTTATCCGCCGCTACCTGGATTAAGTTTTGCAGTTGGGGCACGCTAAAAAGCGCTTGCACGGCTAGGGGATTCGCGGCTAGTCCACTATACTGATTGACAAGACTTTGGGCTTTGTCTTCTCCTTGTTCTTGCAGAGCCGATCGCGAAAAGCCTGCCACCACAGAAAGCAGCGATCGCATTTGCCCTTCATCTGCACCCGTATCATTGGATAATTGCTGCACGGTATTCACCAGTCCACCGATCTGCCCTAAACCCCCCTGCTCGTTCACTGCACCCAGAATCTGATTAAACCATCCCATAATCTTTTCCTCCTAAACTTGCTACCCTAGAGGGTGTTCCCTTACCAAAAAGATGGGTCTAGAGCAACGCCCTGG
Organism: Roseofilum sp. SBFL; assembly: GCF_017746885.1. Classification (NCBI taxonomy): domain Bacteria; kingdom Bacillati; phylum Cyanobacteriota; class Cyanophyceae; order Desertifilales; family Desertifilaceae; genus Roseofilum; species Roseofilum sp. SBFL. Next base: position 6,054 of record NZ_JAGHZH010000048.1, read on the forward strand.
AAGGGCGGCTTTTTCCCGACTCCTTGTGTTATAATAATATCATGAGAACCCTAAAGTTTAAGCTATACAAACATAAACGAAATAGATACCTGAAGCGACAGATAAATGCTGCTGGGGTCATCTATAATCATTGCATAGCACTTCACAAGCGGTACTACCGCTTGTGGGGCAAATACTTAAACTGTGCCCAATTGCAAAAGCATATTGCTAAGTTAAGAAAGCGTAATTCTTTTTGGCAATTAGTTGGTTCTCAGGCGGTTCAAGATATTGGTCAGCGAATAGATAAAGCTTATAAGCTATTCTTCAAGCATCAGGGTTCGGCTTCGCTCACCAACCACGGAAAAGGTTTTAGACCGCCGGGTTTTAAGAAGATTAAAAAATATAAGTCCTTTACCCTAAAACAAGTTGGCTATAAATTCCTAGGTGGCAACCGGGTAAAGATAGGCTCTAAAGTCTATCAGTTTTGGAAAAGCCGGGAAATAGAAGGCAAGATTAAAACTCTAACGGTAAAACGGACACCATTAGGTGAACTGTTCATAGCCGTTGTGGTGGATAGCTCAGAAAAACCAATCGCTCCCAAGTCCGGTAAAACAGCAGGGTTTGATTTTGGTTTAAAAGATTTCCTCACTTGCTCAGAAGGATTCAAGATTAAATCTCCTTTATTCCTGAAGCAGTCGATCAAAGATGTTCGGGAAGCGTCCAGAGCTGTATCGAGCAAGAAAAAAGGCTCTAGAAATTGGAACAAGGCAAGACTTAATCTGGCTCGCAAACATGAAAAGATTGTTAATCGTAGACGAGATTGGCAGTGGAAGTTAGCCCATGAGTTAACCGATCGGTTTGATGTTTTGTACTTTGAAACCCTAAACCTGAAAGGGATGCAACGACTTTGGGGTAGGAAAATAAATGATTTAGCACTGGCTGAATTTCTTTCCATTCTTGAATGTGTAGCTGCCCAAAAATCTAAGCATGTAGTTTATATTGATCGATGGTTTCCCAGTTCCAAAACTTGCTCGGAATGTGGCCATGTACTCAATGAACTGAAGTTAAAAGAGCGTCAATGGTCTTGTCCTTCATGTTCAACAGAGCATGATAGAGATTTAAATGCGGCTAGAAATATAAAATCAGTTGGGGCATCAACTGATTCGTTAGGCGATGTCAGACAGTCCCAGACTGCTATTGCTGTTTGAGCGGAGAATCCCCGTACCTTCAGGTCGGGGAGTATGTCAACCTACCAAGGAACAGGGAAGTAATACCATGTTCTAAATTCTATTCTGCTTAACCAGGGGTGAACTGTTCCCCCATTTCCCCATTTCCCCATTCCCCCATTTCCCCAATGCCCCTGCCTCGCCTCCTGATTCTTATTGTCGGTATTACGCTGGTTTTAGGGCTAATGCTGTGGTTCATTGATGCCCTACGCTGGTTTTACCTACAAATTTCCTATACGTCCCCGCTCTTGGGAACCGTGGTTTTATTGTTAATCGTTGCTCTTTTGGGGGTGTTACTGGCTGGTGTCATCTATTATGCCTGGATATTTCAAGGGGGAAAAACCTCTAAAAGAGGTAGTCAAAGGGTGGTGAAGGTTCCCACAGAAAAAAAAGAGGCAGCCGCCGAAACCCTGAAAGCAGTACGCCAACAGATGGATAAGATTCAGGATCGGGTGGCACGGGAAGCCTTATTAGAGCGATCGCGGCAAATAGAATCGAGTCTCCAAGGTCGGAATGTACGCGTCGTTGTCTTTGGCACAGGTTCATCGGGTAAAACTTCGGTGATTAATGGCCTATTGGGACAAATGGTGGGTCAAGTGCAGCCGACGATCGGAACGACTCAGGAGGGGCAAACCTATCATTTACCTTTAAGAGGATTAAACCGGGAAATCCTGATTACTGATACCCCCGGTATTCTGGAGATTGGAGAAGAAGGCAGCGATCGCGCCCAAATTGCTCGCCAGTTAGCGACTCAAGCCGATTTACTGCTATTTGTCGTCGATAATGATTTGCGTCAATCAGAATATGAACCCCTGCAAGCCTTAGCCCAAATTGGTAAGCGCTCTTTATTGGTGTTCAATAAGACCGATTTATATACAGATGAAGACCGGGAGCGGATTCTCAGCCGCTTACAACAACGGGTACAGGGGCTGATGAGCAGTAGTGACGTGTTGGCGATCACCGCTAATCCCCAAGCCGCCGTTTTACCCTCCGGCGATTTAGTGGTTCCAGACCCTGTCATTTTACCCCTAATCCGCCGCCTAGCCGCCGTTCTCAGAGCCGAGGGTGAAGATTTGGTTGCCGATAACATTTTGATGCAAGCCAGCGCCCTAGGCGACGATGCCCGGCGGATTCTCGATACCCAGCGCAAGCGCCAAGCCGATAAGACAGTGGAACAGTTCCAATGGATCGGTGCCGGGGCGATCGCCGTAACCCCCCTACCTGTCGTCGATTTATTAGCGACAGCAGCCGTCAATGCTCAAATGGTAATCGAATTAGGGCGGATCTATGGCTGCGAATTAAACATGGAACGGGGACGAGAATTAGCCCTCTCATTAGCCAAAACCCTAACCAGTTTAGGTATCGTAGAAGGAGCGTTAAAATTAGTGACTACTGCTCTACAATTAAACGTCGCCACCTTCATTATCGGTAAAGCCATTCAAGGAGTCACCGCCGCCTATTTAACCCGCATTGCCGGTAAAAGCTTTATCGAATATTTCCGCCAAGATCAAGATTGGGGAGACGGTGGAATTACAGAAGTTGTACAACGTCAATTCAAACTCAACAAACGGGATGAATTTGTCAAAGCCTTCATTCAAGATGCGATCGATCGCGTCGTCCATCCCCTCACCCAAGCCACATCTGAACCGTCTGAAGAAAACGATTCTACAGCCCTATCCTCTTCTTGGACTCCTCCCATTTCATCCCTCAAAGTTCCCGAACCCCTTCCCCCCAATCTTTCTCAGCAAGATGATTGGTCTGAAGACTCAGATCTAGAGATAGATGATTGGTAAAACCAATTATTAATTGTTAATTGTTAATTGTTCTACCGGGATTTCAATCCGGAACGTTGTTCCCTCTCCCACCGTAGACGCGCAGGTTAATTTTCCTTGATGCCTCTCCACCACAATCTGGTAACTAATGGCTAATCCAATTCCTGTCCCCTTACCAATCGGTTTAGTTGTAAAAAATGGATCAAATAACCGAGAGTGCAAATCTTCCGGAATACCTAAGGCATTATCTTCAATCTCAATCACTACCCAATCTTTGCCTGTATCTTTGGAAGCAGATAGGGAAGTTGAAATCTTAATTTGGTTAGGATCAGCCTCTAACGCCTCATAACTCCAATTTTGTTTTAGATTAGCTTCTTCTAAGGCATCAATGGCATTCGCAATTAAATTCATAAATACCTGATTCAACTGACTGGGATAGCATTCGAGCAAAGGCAAATTGCTATAATCTTTCAGAACTTTAATTTCTGGGCGATGGGATTTAGATTTAAGTCGATTATTTAAGATCAACAACGTGCTATCCATTCCTTCATGGATATCTACCGCTTTCACTTCACTCTCATCAAGACGAGAGAAATTGCGTAATGAGCGTACAATATCTCGAATGCGATCGGCTCCAATGTGCATTGACTTCAGTAATTTAGGTAAATCTTCAACTAAAAATTCTAAATCTACTGCTTCACATTCTTCCTCTAGCTCTTCAGGAGGGGCAGGATAAAACTTTTGATAAAGCTCAAGAACCAAGAGTAAATCTTGGATATAATTATCGGCATGGGAAAGATTACCATAAATGAAATTGACCGGATTATTAATCTCATGGGCAATTCCAGCTACCAATTGCCCTAAACTGGACATTTTCTCATTTTGGATTAAGTGGGTTTGAGCCTGTTTCAGTTCCTGAAGTGTTTGTTCAAGTTGCATAGCTCTTTCTTTTTCCCTTGCCTCTGATATTTTTAATGCTTCATTGACTTTGGCAAGTTCATCCGCTTTTTTTAAGACAACTTTAATAATTGAATTTTGCAGACTTAAGGCTGCATCTATCTCACATTTTTTCCACGCAGAAGATTGTAAGTTTACTGTCTCTTTCCATAATTCAAAAGATTGTCTAGGGCAAAGAAAAACATTGTTTTTGCTATTTTTCAAGGAATCTTGTGGGTTGCCTGCCCAATTAACAGTCTGTACTATTTCTGGGCGAAACCAAATCAAATATTTATCTTTAGTCGCTGTAATTTTAATTGCTAATATCCCACTCGCTACATTTTTATAGGCCGTGGATTTAGGGTCGATATCAGCTAAACAAGCAGTATGGAAAAAACGAGTATCCCCCATATAGAAACTGAGATTTTGTATGAGTTTTTGTACATAAGTTCTGTCGGGAGTTTCTCCAATCAAAATCAAGCGATCGTCTAAGCCAACTGCCGCCCCTGTTGCTCCTACTAAATCTAAGAGATTTTGTTGATTTTCAACCAATCCATCCACATAATTTTTGGCATTAGACATCGATTCCAATAAACAGGATTGGACATCTTTGAGATCGAGCTTGTATTCGTAATCACCATCATATTCTTTATGCCCCAATTCCAAAGATAAGGACTGGGCTAAAAACTCACAAGTAAATCTTTGTTCATAAGAGATGGAAATGGGAGTATCATAATGATGGCAGGCAATTAATCCCCAAAGTTTTTGATCTTGAATTAAAGAAATTGCCATTGAGGAGCGCACACCCATGTTTTTTAAATATTGCAGATGACAATGAGATACACTTCTTAAATATGATCCGTTCAAATCAGGCTTATTCTGAGTTAAAAGACTAATATCAGGAATCATTTTTACCGCATCTGTACGAGTATCAAAAATAATTCTCAATCGATCTTTGAGGAATGAATTTCTAACCGGTTCAGGAATATCAATATCGGGATAATGTAAACCTAAATAGGACTCTAGATCTTCCCGTTTAGATTCAGCAATCACACTGCCATGATGATCTTCATGAAACTTGTAAAGCATTACTCGGTCAAAATTCGTGATTCTACGAATAGTTTTAGCCGCGACTTCACAGACTTGTTCCAATGTTTGAGCTGTATTCAGTTTGATGGCACATTCTTTAGTCAGATGATAAAAACTAAGGGACTGATTCAAACCTCGATCGCTGCTTTTTTCTAATTCTAGAATCAGGCAACTATCTTGATGATGAATCATACCACTAAACCAAGTCTCTCCCATGCCCTTAATTTTCAGTTGAAGTGGATTATTTGCATCAACACTCAGATATGCTAAATGATTTTGAAGCAGGTTCAGTTGGGAGGAGTCTAATAATACGGACAAAGGTTGATTGAGGAGAGATTCTGGAGGATAGCCTAAAAAATGCTCAGTATTTTCACTAACTTGTATGAGGGTGAAATCTGGCTCAGTTAAGACTAATAATACACCATGAGATTGAATGGATGTGGGGAAATAAACGGATTCTTCTTGAGCGATCGTCCAGTGTCGAGAGGGACGCAAGCTAATATTGAATGGGGTATTCATGGTTAACAGTCGAGGTAAAATAAGGTTAAAAGATGGGGTGAAATATGGAGGTCAAGCGAGAGTGCCCTGAGTGAAGTTAGACCGATCTGGGGTAGTATTGAAATTAATTTACAGTCCTTGAGTATTTTTTGCTGAGTGTAAAAAGACTAGCAATATACATGGATGTCATGGATATCATTGTAACATAAAAGCAATCGCAGGTGCTTTACAGTACTAGATGTTGACAAAACGTAAAATTCTGATCCTTGAACACCAGGATGAGGCAAAAATGATGCTGAACACACTTAAAAATCTGTTATAGCTCAAGTCTTAAACCAAACCTCTTCAGTCGTAAAAGCATGGTGACCAGAAGGTGAATCTTGCGATCGCCGGTTTCAGTGCAGGATTAGGCGTTAAAGTAAGGTAGGCAAATCTAACAAATATGGCGCGGGATTCAAGTGCAAGATATTGAAGGTAACCACATCCGACTCAATAAGGTCACCAGGGAATGGGTCATCTATGCTCCCAAGAGAAAGCACCGTCCCCAAGATTGGCGACAAGCCTGCACTATCGCTCCTCCAATTCCCCTTCCTTGCCCCTTTTGTCCTGGAGGGACTCATGAAGAGGAACCCATTTTACTAGAACTGCCTAAAGCGAATGGTTCTGGGTGGCAAACCCGTGTTGTTGGCAATCGCTATCCGGCACTTTCGACTCAAGGCAATACCCTGCGCGCTTCCCATGGGATTTACCTCACGATGCCAGGTTATGGTCGCCATGAGGTAATTATCGAAAGTCCAGATCATGATAAGGATATTCCTACCATGGAGCGATCGGAAGTGGAGCTGATTGTAGAAACCTATCATCACCGCTACATCGATCTAATGCGGGAACATGAGAGCATGATGGGGATTATCTTCCGCAATCACGGACAACGAGCAGGTGCTTCCCAATCCCATCCCCATTCCCAGATTATCATTACGAGTATTGTACCTCAACAGCGACGCTGGCGCGAGGAGGAAGCACAACGATATTATGATGACTGGGGGCGGTGTTTGTACTGTGATATTCTCAAGTTTGAGTACAAGGAGCAGACGCGGATACTAGAGGAAAATAATTCATTTTTGGCGTTTGTACCCTTTGCTGCTGAAGTGCCGTTTGAGATATCGATCGCCCCAAAACACCATGAGGCGGATTTTGGCAGTCTGACGGATACAGAAAAAGCAGATTTCGCCGCTATCTTACAAAGTATTTTAACGCGGTTATCGGCAAAACTCAACGATCCAGACTATAACTACATCATCAATACCGCAGCTCGCTATAAGGCAGAAGAACCTCAAGTTCACTGGTATTGCCAAATCCGCCCCCGGTTAACCACTCCTGCGGGATTTGAAATTGCTTCTAGCGTGAGTATTAATCCCTCTTTGCCGGAATGGGATGCTGAGTTTTTGCGACAATAGGGCATTAAGGAAATCGGGAAGAGGAAAGCGATACCTCAGACGAAAATTTGTCCAAATCTCCGAAGTAATCAGACACGGAGAATTCCAACTTCAGCTTATTGTAGGAAATAATATCGCAAATGCAGAATATTGAATTATTCCCTCGATCGCAGTATGAAACTCCGAATTGCCCAACACGATGATATTGAGACTCTCTTTGAGATTAGAACCAGTGTCGTCGAAAATTATCAATCCCGTGAAGAGATTGCTCAACTGGGGATTACTCCAGAGTCAGTTGCCCAAATGTTAGCAACAGATAGTTGTGCATGGGTTGCTGAGATTGAGAGTCAACCCATTGGTTTCTCTATTGCCAATGCCACAGAAAAAACCATATTGGGCCTATTTGTTCTCCCTGCTTTTGAAGATCGAGGAGTTGGACGTGCCCTCATACAAGCGGCTGAAGATTGGTTAGGGTTGCAGGAAATTGAAGAGATTTGGTTGCTGACAGGTAACAATCCCAACTTCAGAGCCTACGGTTTTTATTTACATCTGGGCTGGGTTCCCGTTGGTGTTGAATCGGATGGAGACTTCCAAGGAGAGATGAAATTTATCAAAAAATTGACACAATAGTTCCTTTGAATCTTATTGTTCAGGCATTTCATAGGAAAGATTGCGAATACGCTTGAGTTCAATACAACCAATCGCGATATTGGGGATGGTCTTTCATGTCTTCAAAGAGCCAAACCATGCGATCGAGAAACCAGGTTTTAGCCAAAAGCACCCAAGATAAACCCAGCAAAGTCGGCCAAAGTGTTAAGGTAATCAAACCCCAGAGCGCGATCGCAAAACCGACTCCATTCACTGTATTCGTAAATGTCAACATGGGTTGATGATGGCTGGGAATCGGGATTTGCTTTTGATTGAGCCAAACCCGTTCTCCTAATACGCCTTTTGAAGCCCAATTTTGGGTACTTTCTGGTTTGGGAAACAGGCGCGGATTAATCCAAATCCAAAACAAAACTAAGGTAATGGGAATTAATGCGCCCCAACCTAACCAAAGACGACTCCAACTGGCTAATACTAACAGAGGTAAACTCAGGTAGCGTGTCCAAAAACTCCAGGGATTCGTATGACGTTCCCATACTGTATCCGTCATTTGGAAAATATTGGCGATCTTTTGGGCATAAGTCATGGTTTAAAATTTATGAATAATCTTATTTCAGATCGATTGAAGTCGTTTATATTGTTCCTAGGATTTCTCTTACAAGCTCCGTACTCGGCTATACCAACGTAACAAGACTTTCGCCAACTGATGGGAATCATGGCGGACTTTGTGAGCGATCGCGTCCTCATCCATGACATTACTCATCACCATCCGATATCCTAACCGTGCCACATCTTCGCGATCCAAAAATACTGGATGGGAACGCTGCTTTGCATATCGCATTAGAGCGGCTTCAGAAGGGGGCCGTTTATGCACTAAAACCGCATCAAAAAGCCGCCGTTTCACCACCCGATCGATCGCCCGAATATGATCGGAAACAGTATAGCTATCGGTCTCTCCGGGTTCCGTCATAATATTGCAGACATAGATCCGGGGAACCCGTTTTTTGGCGATCGCCTCCACAATTTCCGGTACTAATAAATTGGGAATCACGCTCGTATACAAACTACCTGGCCCCACAATAATATAATCGGCTTCCTCAATCGCGGCGATCGCGGCGGGCAGAGCTGGCGGAGACTCCGGAACACAACCAATCTTAACAATTTTTCCCCTTGCCTCTGGAATCCGAGATTCCCCCTCAATCCGGCGGCCATCCTCCATCTCAGCCCACAAATACACATCTTCCAACGTTGCTGGTAACACCTGACCGCGTACCGCTAACACATGAGAACTCGCGGCGATCGCCTGCTCCAAATCCCCCGTAACCTCACTCATGGCGGTCAAAAATAAATTACCAAAACTATGACCCGCTAACCCATCCCCCGTCTTAAAACGATATTGAAACAACTCCGTCAACAACTTCTCTTCATCCCCCAAAGCCGCCAAACAATTGCGAATATCCCCAGGCGGTTGCACTCCCAACTCCCGTCGCAACCGTCCCGAAGACCCTCCATCATCGGCCACCGTCACAATCGCCGTAATATTAGCGCTATAGAGCTTCAACCCCCGCAACAGCGTCGATAACCCTGTTCCTCCTCCCAGCGCCACAATTTTCGGCCCCCGATGCAGACGACGATGGTTCATCAACATATCCACCAACTCCTCATCCCCAGGAGGCCTTAGCACCTGACTAATAGAATTCACGGTTTGACTCTGGCCCCACAAAATCAGTAGAATCCCCCCAATCACGACCAACGGCCCGCTAATCGTATTCGGAACCAACTGAGCCAAACCGCTTAATACTGCCTCCGTTAATCTCAGCAAATAAAAAACTGGGGTCATCTTCGTCCAAATCGCCAACCCCAAAGTTGCCAGAATCATTCCCCCAGCGCTAATCACCATCCAGCGCTTAACGAACAATCCAGGGGAGAGCCATTTAAACCACTGATTCAAACGCGAAGATTTGCCACTGCGTCGGCCAATGGCTTGGGTATAATGGTTTCTTCGCAGTCGCTTGAGTAGACTAAAGGACATAGGCTTGAGGATTCAGGTTCAAGGGAGTAGTCAATAGAAAGGTTAACCCTTCTACATCCGATTCACAACCGAACACTCGACATTTAGCGCATTTGGCTCTTAGTCTAACCTGAGTTTGGTAGAAGCCAAGGTAAGCTCAGAGAAGAATTGACACATCAGACAAATGGCCATACTCGATTATCTCTCTAAACAAGACTGGAAAAGCCTTGACAGGATTCAGAAGGGATCAATTTTAGGCATAGCAACCACCAAACCCATTCCTTTTTGCCTTTTGCATCTTTAATTGCCACACTTTTAGGGTTTCTTGGGTTGGCGGTGGAGAGGAAGTCACATCAGCTCAATTCTGAGTCTAGAGCGGATCTAAGGAGTGTTCTTGCCGTTTGACAATAAACACATTACGGTTGATCGAGCCAGTGCGCTCATGGATAAACCGATCTACACTTTGCAGGGCTAAGTAAACCCCTAACCCCCCACAGGGCCGTTGTTCGATTGACAAACATAAATGAGGGGGTTCCTCTTCTTCTGTGGGATCGTAAACAGCGCCTGTATCTTCCATAGAGACCATCAGTTCTCGATCGGTCATATCTGCTCGGATATCTAAATCCCCATTAATGCCTGCTTCTACATAACCATGAATAATAATATTAGTAGCGATTTCATCAACTGCTAATCTCAATTTATAAGAGGATTTACGATCTAACCCTGCCTCCTGAGCTACAGCTAAAACATACTGTGCAATCACTGACAAAGAATCTAGTTTACCTGAAGCAATCAAATGCTGCATTATCTTAAAAAGGGATCATCTATGACTACTTTTAGGGAGGGATCAATTGGGATCAGTCATGAAGATACGGTCAGGTCGCATTTTTATTCAACCCGCTAAAATAACGGTTGCATTAAGTTGTACCAAAATAGTATCTGTTTCACCCCATTTCAATCGTAATCTGATTGGGTTAACGTTGGGTTTAAAATTAGCTTAAATTTACAGAAGGGGAGGAGGAGCGATACTCAGGAAGGCACAACCAGAAACGAGACCCCTGAGTTAGATAACTTTCAACACCTAACTGACCACCATGGGTGGCTAGAATCCGATCGCATTGATATAGGCCCAGGGAAATGCCAGTTAAGGGATGGCTGGTGTGAGAGTCCGAAGCTTGAGGATCTAAGGAAAATAAATAGGGCAGCTTTTCGGCAGCAATACCAACGCCATTATCGGTCACTGAACAGCAAACCTCACGGTTAGGTTGAGTTTGGAACTGAATCTGGATCTCGACTCCAGGGGGATTATGCTTGATGGCATTGGAGAGCAGATGTTCAAACACACGCTTCATCTGCTGAGGATCGGCATCAACGAGGGGTAATTTCTCTGGCCGATGATACGTTAGGCGAACCTCATTGGCTTGAAAATCCGGTTGCAGTTCTTCTAGTACCTGTTCTAAAACGAGAGTGAGATTAATGGCTTCAGTCTCGATCGCTCTTAAGTTAGAATCCAGATTAGCCACTTCCAGCAGAGTGTTGAGTTTACGCAATTGGCGATCGCCTCCTTCAGTGAGCCGTTGCAGGAGCGATCGACTCACCGATAGGGTTTCTCCCGGTTTTTTGAGTAAATTTTGATGGAGCATCAGCATTCCCATGAGTGTGGTGCGTAAATCATGGGCAATGGCTTGAAAAAAACAATTTTTCAGTTGATTGGAGCGGCTTAAGGCCTCCTGATTTTCCTGTAAGGTTTGCTTTTGTTGCTCCAAGGTGGTTTCTAACTCTATAATCGAAGCTTCTCTAAGGGTAATATCTTCCGATAAGTGATCGTGATTATGGCGCAGTAGCTCGGCATTAACCGTAAGTTCCGTTAAACTGGCAGCCAAGATCAAAGCTGTGATCTGAATTGATCCGATCAAGATTTCAAACCCGAAGATGGCTTCTTGCCTAGTATCTGCCCTTACGATCAATAGACCTTGCTCTTGACTCAAACCCATTAAAGCCACAACTGCGATCGAGAGACTGGTGGTAAAAATCCCGATCGCCCCATAGCGAAAGGCTGCCCAAACGATAAATGGAAAACAGAGATATTCTAAGGGCGCATCAGCTATATCCAGCATCCACCGATCGTTAATCCACCCCATATCGGGGAGACCAAAAATCAAGCTACTAACCACGAAGAAAAGGACGATCGCGATCGGGGTTTCTATCCAATATTCAGGAGTGTTAATCTGAATTGACTCTTTCCCCAAAGACCAACGGCTGATCCCATAGACAAGAATTGGAGTAATCAATAAAACTCCCATACTCTCATTCAACCACATTCTCCACAGATGCTCTAAAGCCATTTGCGAAGTGAGTATCTGTAACCATAGACTCAAAACGGTATCCAGGAATGCCATAATCCCCGTACTGATCGTAGCTCCCCAAAAGACTAACTGAAGTATGGGTTTGAGTTTCGGAAGCATGGGTTTCCATCGACATAACCCTAATAAATAAACGCCGATCGCCGCACCCGTGATATGACTGAGTGCCCCAGCGATCGCCACTACAGGGGAAGCGCCTAAAATGAGGGCATAAGCCAAACTTCCTAGACCCACTCCTGGCCAAAGCTCGATACCATAAACCGCTAATACCCCTAGGGCTATCCCTGCGGCTGGACAAATTGGAGAAATTTCTCCTAAGCCCATCATTGTTGTCGTTATATAGGCGACAATGAAGTACACTAAGACAATCGCCCCACTGAGCAAACTGTATCGGCTAATTGGGTATCCCTGAGTTATGATTTTGGTATCCATGGGTTATGAGCTATCCACCTCTTGTCTTTTCAGGTTAATGATGAATTGATACCGTGACTTCCTCCACTAGGGTGAATTTCTCGTGGAGAGTTAACTGATGTTTAATGCATTGAGGGAAGTCGGGAGTTGGGAGTAAGCAGATCTTCCCTGTTCAATGCATTGATCGTAGACACTATAGAATGGTGGTGTTTTTCAATAGGTATGGTGTTTATGGATGGTTTAGCCTACCTCCATTACGCTCTGGTTTGGGATGATTTCAATGGCGATCAGATTGCTAATGTTCAGCAGCTTTTGGCGATCGCCTTAGTCATCTCTCTTTTGAGTCAAATGTCTCCCACCCTAGGAAATTATGTGTGGCAGTTGGGGGATTATGGCCCTGCGGTTGTGGAGCTTCAGGATCGACTTAAAGCAGTAGGATGTTTTCCTAGGGGTACGCGCAGTACGGGCTATTATGGCCCCATTACTACAGAATCGGTTAAAGCCTTACAAGCTGCTCAGAACATTGCGATCGATGGCATTGTTGGGATTCAAACACAAGCCTTACTCGATCGCGGTTTGGGCTGTTATATTCAGGAACACTCCTCTATTTTGAAAGTGGGGAGTCAAGGCGATCGCGTTGGTCAGCTTCAAATTCAACTCAATAACTGGGGAGTCCCTCCCCAACCGGGAGGGAGCCTCAAGGTGGATGGTATTTTTGGCCCCGAAACCCAAAAATCGGTTATTCGGTTTCAAGAGTTTAAGGGACTGAAGGTGGATGGTATTGTAGGATCAGAAACGTCTCAAGCGTTGTGGGAACCCCGTTTGAATGCCGAACAACAACGATTGTTTGCTGAATTTAAGGCTCTGGCTGTTTGGCTGTGTGAAGATCCCCAAAATCCGAACGATCTCGAACATAAACGGATCAGGGAAGAGATGTTATGGGGTTATTCTGATGGCGATCGCCGCCTGAATTGGGAAGACTGGAGCAAACAGTGGTGTCGGTTAGGTTTTAATCCCCAAAATCCCGATAACTGGGGCGGGATTTATCAAGGGTATATGGGACAGTTTTAATCCTCATTACTTACTTTAAGGGTTCATAATCAGGTCAAAGAAACCATCATCTAATTCGTAGCCTAGCATTTGGGTCATGGCTTTGAGGCGCGATCGCGCCTCAATTCCTTGCTGTTGCATCCAGGTCATTAAGACAAAAGTTTTACACATGACAAAAATTTCCAGGGCTTCCGGGTTGAATTGAATACCATCAGTGCGATGGAATTGATGGGGAATGAGCATGGCGGTATAACGGGCTAGCTCTCCTCCTTTCCAGTCCAATAGGAAGGGCAGCCAAGGATAGACGGTATCTAAACGGATAAACCAGAGGCGAATTTCGGGAATTTCTGAGAGTTCCCTGGGATCAGTATCTTCGCAGGGATATTCAATGTTAAATTTGAGTTGTTGTTCGTAGGCAGATAACTGACTTTCCGCTAATAGGGGAGCGATCGCCTCCTGAGCTGGGGCAAGATCTAAGGTTTGAATGGCTTTAGCACTCAATTTAATTTCAATAGACATGGTTTTTAATTCTGGATTGTCATTAATCATGGCGATTTAGAGAAGAGATTATTTTTGAGCAGACCGCTTGAGAATAAAAAAGAAAGGTCGGGGCAAACTCTTAAAATCCATCACTCCTAAAACAGTTTTACCGTCAATTTTTCTAAAGGAATCATTGATCGGCAAATAATCATAGATCATCGTCGCGCTGAGTTTATTTCGGTATTCCATCATCCGTAATCGGGCTTGACTTTTTTCTGTTTTGAGTAGAGAATTTGTGCAACCCAATAAAGGCTTGAGCATAGCTAGATTCATCTTCGGCATTTTGCCAATCCATTCCATAGCTCTAACATTGGGTGCAACTTTAATAATTTGTCCCTGGGCATCTAAAAATAGCAAAGGGTGTACCGTTTCAGCATTAATGAATTCTTTTCCATACCAATTGGAGGCTTCTAATAAGCCATCCATGGGGTGATCGGTATGCAATTGAGAACCTTGCCATCGACCGAACATAAATTCTAAGCTAACCGGTTCTAGGGCATCAAATAACTCTAGAGCTGTATCGAGGGTGGTTTTACCATTGTGTAGGATAGATTGGCTCTGTTTGAGGATTTCTAGATTTTGACTAACGGTCACGGGATTGACTCTTTAACTGGCGATCGAATAGATTTATTTTAACACTGCGGCAACAAGGTAGATTGTACCTAAGAAATTGCCAGCTATTTTATGGTGGCTTGTCGGGATCGACTGTTGTAACTTATGGCACACAAATCCCCCCGATTTTAAGCTTGCCAGCCCAGTATCGTACGAATTCTAAGCAAAGTTCTATCAAGAACCTTTTGGTACGGCTGCTCCTCCTGTTTACGATTCAGAGCATTTCTTAATGCATCAACGCAAAGGAGCATGCGTTCTTCAAATTCGGCCTCTCTGATGTCCTGGATATAATCAAACAATAAATCTGGATTCCTAAATTTAAAGTAGTCCAAAAAGCTATTTTCTGGGAAGTCTTCATAAATTTTATTGCCATCTCCATAGTAAATTGGCAGACATCCACCCTGGATAGAATCCCATATTTTCTCAGTACAATAATAGGGCCAATTTGTATTTTCAAAACACAAGTTAAAGCTATATTTTTTTAGTATTTCAATTTTTCTCGATCTCCAAAACTTTCCTCTAGATTGTCCAACAGAAATCCCATTGGGCCAACCCTTACCATAAATATCTAATAAACCAATATTATGACCTTTAAGTGCTATTTCAGTTCTCAAGTTACATAAATCTATGTCAGTACCTTGATGAATCATCCTCCATTTTTTTCCTGCCTGATAAGTCATTAGTGAAACTATTTTTTTGTTTTCAAATCCTGTTCTTTTTATGACTAATCTTGGCTCTTCTGATAGGCAGGGGAGATAGTAATAGTTATCACTGAAAATCCCTGTGTAGACATTCATTACATTTATTTTGGGCAGGAAAGGAGATGAAATTTCCTGACTAAAATGCTTGCTAAACCGAGGTTCTTGAGTCCAAATTAAATACTGTTTAGTAGAGCCAAATTTTAGTGCAACATCCAAGATCTTATTGCAGGTTCCACTGATAATTAAATCGGATTTTTGGGCTTCAACAAACTCGATCTGATTACCCTCAAAAAAATCAACTCCCTTCTTTGAGGTAAATGGTGTGTTCAACATAGATGGACCAGTAACACAGATTTTTATCATGAGATTTAATCATGCAATAAAAAACACCAATTTCCTCAGTACAGGATAAAAGACTTGAAAATAAAAAGCAGACTGGATTTCATCAGAATTAGTCACTTTGTCAGAAATCCAATAGGTCATTATAGTCAAATTGGATAGCGATCGCCTTAATAAATTGTACTCAACTCCCCCCTGATTCTAGGGTTTCGACTCCCCTGTTACTGACTCGATTCACCTCAATCGACTGTTCCACTCGAAGACAGGCTAGGGAATTCTGAGTTAAAGTGGTAATGAGTTTACTTTAACGGGGAAGACGAGGACAAGTGGAGAGCGATAATGCAAGCCATTGCTGACGTAATAAAACTCCGTTTCGCGAAAGCGATCGCACTTTACCCTGACGAGCTAATCCTAATGCTGTTTATTCTTCAGGAGAACCCATATTATTGAACATGAGCAACGAACCGAACACCTTAGAACCGATCCGCTCTTTAGAAGATGCCATTCATCGCTGTCAAGATCTGGGAATGCGTCTGAGTCGTCAACGGCGGTTTATCCTAGAATTACTCTGGCAGGAACAAGAGCATCTTTCAGCACGGGAAATTTATGACCTACTGAATCAGCAAGGAAGAGCGATCGGTCATACCTCAGTGTATCAGAATCTCGAAGCCCTTTCTTCCCAAGGCATCATTGAATGTGTCGATCGCGCCGATGGCCGGCTCTACGGTCATATTAGTGACCCCCATTCTCACATTAATTGCTTAGATAATGGCAAAATTCTGGATATTCACGTCGAGCTACCGCCAGAGTTAATCGATCAAATTGAAGCGCAAACTGGGGTTAAAATCACCGATTATCGGATTGATTTCTATGGATATAGCGCTTCGTGTGGTAATGGGTAATGGGAAAATGTTAAGCAAGCAAGCCGTTCTAGATAATTTATCAGAACATCGCGAACAATTACAGCAATTCAGCGTGAAAATGTTGTTTTTATTTGGGTCAGTTGCCAGAGATATGGCGCATCCAGATAGCGATGTAGATTTGCTAGTCGAATTTGAGTGCCCAGTTGGGTTATTTACATTTCTGGGTCTCAAGCATTATCTAGAAGAGATCCTCGGCTGCTCAGTGGATTTGGGTACGCCGAATTCTCTCAAACCCGCTTTGAAGGAAAAGGTTTTGAAGGAGGCTATACGTGCCTTCTAGAGAGTTTTCTGATAGAGTCCAGGATATCCTGACAGAAGTGATTGAGATTGAGCAATTTGTCGAAGGTATGATATTTACGCAATTTTGTGAAGATCGGCGCACTTTAAAGGCTATTTTGTATGGATTAGCTGTCATTGGTGAGGCGACAGCTAATATTTCCCCGCAAGTACATACCACTTATCCACAAGTGCCTTGGATTGATATTCGAGGCATGAGAAATGTAGTGATTCATGAATATTTCCAGTTGGACTTAGAAATTATCTGGGAAACAATTCAAACTGATTTTCCTCTGTTTAAATTGACATTGGAGGAAATTTTGAGGGATGCAAGCGCATGAACCCAGAGTATAGCAAAACTCTGGAAATTCGTGTCCGAGGGCGGGTTCAGGGGGTAGGATTTCGGCCCCATGTTTGGCATTTAGCCTATGAGCTTGGGCTAGTTGGCCAGGTGTGCAATGATGGGCAAGGGGTACGCATTCAGGTGAGTGGAGAACCGGAAGCACTATCCGAATTTCGGCAACGGTTAGAGTCCCAAGCGCCTCCCCTGTCGCAGATAGAGACGATTGAAATCCAAGAACAAGAGCAAGCTATTGAGTTTAAGGAATTTGCTATTGTCGAGAGTGTGGGGGGCAAAACCCAGACTCAAATTGCCCCTGATACAGCGACTTGTTCTGCTTGTGTGGCAGAAATTTATACGCCTTCAGAGCGGCGCTATCGCTATCCGTTTACGAACTGTACCCATTGTGGGCCAAGGCTTTCGATTATTCAAGGGGTTCCCTACGATCGCCCCTCAACAACGATGGCGAATTTTCCGTTATGTCCCCAATGTCAACAGGAATACGACGATCCGGGCGATCGCCGCTTCCATGCCCAACCGATCGCCTGTCCCATTTGCGGACCGAAAGTTTGGCTAGAGTCCCTCACGGATAAAGATAGGGTTGGGGAACCGGGAAAAGAGATCCAACAGACGATTTCCCGGATTGAACAAGGCAAAATTCTTGCCATTCGGGGGTTAGGGGGATTTCATTTAGCCTGCGATGCGACGAATGAAGACGTTGTAAACCGCTTGCGCGAACGTAAACGACGATTTGGTAAGCCCTTTGCATTGATGGCGCGGGATATTAGGGTTATTCGTCGCTATTGTCGGGTGAGTCGAGCCGAAGAAGAGGCGCTTACGAGTCCTGCGGCTCCCATTGTGCTGTTGAATGCTGACGGAGGGGAGCGTTTACCGGAGGCGATCGCCCCTGGAGTAAGAACACTCGGTTTTATGCTTCCCTATACTCCATTGCATCTTCTACTACTCGAAACCCTGGATTATCCCCTGGTGATGACCAGCGCCAATTTATCCCACGAACCTCAGTTAATTAGCAATACAGAAGCCAGGGAGAAACTGATCGGATTAGCGGATACTGTATTATTTCATAACCGAGATATCGCCAATCGCATAGATGATTCCGTGGTGCGAATTATGGCAGGAAAACCCCGTTTATTGCGTCGCAGTCGGGGTTACGTTCCGGGAGCGATCGCCCTGCCGCCAGGATGCGATCGCCACTCAAGCATCTTAGCTTATGGCGGAGAACTCAAATCCACCTTTTGTCTTATCCAAAATAATCAAGCTATTTTATCCCAACATCAAGGCGATTTAGAAAACCCGATTACCTATGCAGATTATCAGAAAAACCTCAAACTTTTTCGCCAACTTTACGATCATCAACCGCAAATTTTAGTCGCCGATCTCCATCCCGAATATCTCTCGACCAAACTGGCTCAAGAACAGGCCCAAACTCATCAGTTACCCTTAATTCAAGTTCAACACCACCATGCCCATATTGCCAGTTGCTTCGTTGAAAATGGCATTCCTTTAGACCACTCTCCCATTTTAGGCATTGCCCTAGATGGCTTAGGGTTTGGCGAAGAGGGTACGATTTGGGGGGGAGAGTTTCTACTCGCAGATTATCGAGGCTATCAACGGTTAGCTACCTTAAAACCGGTGGCGATGATTGGAGGAACGAAAGCTATTCTCGAACCTTGGCGCAACACCTATGCTCACTTAAAAACGGCCTTTGATTGGCAGATGTTAATTGAAAAATTCGGTCATCTGGAATTATTTGACTATTTCCAGAATAAATCAATCGCTCTCTTTGAGCAAATGCTGCAAAAACGGCTCAACGCACCCCTGGCGAGTTCGACGGGGCGGTTGTTTGACGCGGTATCGGCGGCGATCGGCTTATGTCGCGATCGCGCCCTATTTGAAGGTCAAGGGGCGATCGAATTAGAAATGGCTGTCGATCTCCATTTACTCTCAGAATCTGATGATGATTTTGCTTATCCTTTTGATATTAATTTAACTCATAAACTTCTCTATCTCGACCCTAGCCCCATGTGGTTTTCTTTATTGGAAGACTTGAACCAAGGCGCAAGTGTCTCTCGGATGGCAACTCGATTTCACCAAGGCTTAATCCAAGGAATGATACAGTTAGTACAAAAATTAATCCATAACTGTCAATCGGATGGACTGTCCATTCAACACATTGCTCTCTCTGGAGGATGCTTCCAAAATCGGATTCTACTCGAAGAACTGACGGCTAAACTAGAAGCAAAAGGGTATACCTGTTTATCTCAGGCACAAGTTCCCTGCAATGACGGAGGGTTATCCTTGGGGCAGGGTGCGATCGCGATCGCTAGAACAACACGATAAACTTCAGCTATTCCTCTCCAGCTTTCCATTGTGCAGCTTTGCGATCGATGTCTTTAATCAAATTCCGGGGCCCAGATTTCTACTACAGGTAATTCCCATCCAGGGAGTAATGCAGGAACGGTAAAAATATCCCCATCACATAACGTTATCGGGTCTTGATTGAGTCGATAAACTTCCATTGTACGAGTTCTCGGATCGACCAATACTCCCACCTGAGTTCCTAATACTATAAATTCTTTGATTTTCTGGCGCAATTTGATGAGACTATCGGTTCTGGACTTCACTTCAAACATTAGATCGGGCACTAATTCAGCATAACTGTCAGTGGTGCGAGGTAAACGTTGAGCCAGGATAAAAGAAGCATCGGGTGCGCGAACATCTCCGTCAGCATTGGGTAAACAAAATCCACCACTAGAGGCAATGACTCGCCCTAATTTTCGCGGTCTCACCCAATGGGATAATTCAGCAACAATAGCAGCAGCCACTTCATCTGATTCTAATCCGGAAAGACTCATAAAGATAATTTCTCCTTGAACTAATTCCATCCGATAGTTGGGATGCTGGGTTTGGAGATATTCTAAGTCTTTGATAGTTAATTTAGGCATAGAATTTATAGTGTGGGCTTGATGTTTGATTCTAATATAGCGCTTTGGGCGATCGCGCGATTTATCCCTAGTATGCTGGGAATAAGTAGTCAACGAAACCCTGTTTAGCCGCTATTTCTAGAATTTCTTTCCTTAAGTAAATCGCAGTTATATTCAGTATGATATTGATCTAATGGCCTCTTGTAACACAAGATCTCGAATAAAATATCAATACCCTGTAAGCCAAAAAACTCCCACAGAGCCTCAAACTCTGCTACTATTGACCCGAGATAGTAATGGGCCAGGAATTGAAGACTTAACCTGAGTCACCATTGTCTGTCTCAATCCTCCTTGTCCAAATTCATCCGGTTCAGGGTACTCAGCGCCATGGCACAACCGAATCCAGCAGAGATCACCGATGCTCTCAACAGTGTCTTACAACCCCAAGGGGTTACCGCCAAAGCACTGGTTAAAGAAGGCTGTTTACATATCCTCCTAGAAGGGGAAAACATACCCGAACAGGAAGAATATGTGGCGATCGTTCATGATGAAATCCTCAATATGGGTATTGACTCGTTCCCAACCCTACAAATCTACGGCCGCCAAATTGGATCGAAAAAGCCGAGTTGGAGCGACACGATTGACTTGTTGCAAGGGAAAGAGGATGAGGAAGAGCTACCCAATTTTGCCCTTGACGATCCGGATGAAGATTTAAATTCCTATAACGGTAACGATCTCGATGGTGCGGAACCTTTGGATTCAGAGCTTGATGAATCTGGAGAACAGAAGAAATCAGGGGCGAAGAATTTCTTGCCTTTGTTAGCAATCCCTATTGTCGCTCTCATTGGTGCGGCAGTTTGGTGGTTTTTCCTACGTCCGGCTCCAGCTCCTCTTCTTCCTGCAACTGCACCGGAAATTGCTCCTGAGACAGCTGCTCCTGAGACAGCCATAGAAAGCCCACCAGAAACGACAGAACCGGAAGCCACACCTGCAAATCCAGCATCAGTTCCCCCAGCTTCGACCAATCCGTGGAGAGAAGGGATTAACCTAGCGATGAGTGCTGCTGAACTGGCACAAACTGCCAGTACCCGTGCTGAGTGGGAAGAGGTTTCCAGTCAATGGCAGCAAGCACGGGATTTAATGGCTCAAGTGCCAGAGGATAGTGAAAACTATGGAGCGGCTCAGGAGCGGGTTGTTACTTATGGTGAGAATGCAAATTCAGCTCAGATCTGGGCCGATCGCAGTAATTAACTCCCTAATTCTCAATTATTTGTTATGAAACAAGGGGCTGGGTGCCCCTTGTCTTCCAGTAAAAAAGAGTAAATGACCTATTTTTTCAGTAGCGATCGCTCAAAATTCTTACCTTTGAGCATACGATTCCAGTACAGGAACGGCAAACCGTAGCGCTTGAGCAACCACATGCTATAACGTTCTTCCGTCGGCTCGAGGGGAAACGTAGGACTTGGATTTTTATCATAATCAAACTCAGCAAAGATCACCTTGCCATACCCCGTTACTAACGGACAACAGGCATAACCATCATACTGATGATTCAGCGATTTCGACTCCATTAGAGCCAACAAATTTTGCACCACCACTGGCGATTCTGAACGGATAGCCGCCGCCGTTTTTGACGTAGGAAGAGACGACGCATCACCGAGGCCAAATACATTGGGATAGCGATTATGCTGGAGGGTAAACTTATCCACATCGACCCAACCTTTAGCCGCCCCTTCCGTGCCCGCTAAAGGACTATTTTTAACAAAATCTGGAGCGCTCATCGGTGGACTGACATGGAGGAGATCGAAGGGAATACTCACCGACTCCACACCCTCATCTGTCGTCACTTCAAAAATCGCCTCTTTGGGATTAGTTTTAATCGCTTTCAGGTTATATTTAACCTTCATCTCAATATCTTTGCGCTTAACAATTTCCATCAACGGTTTGGCATAGGCAGGAACGCCAAAAATCCCACCAGTTGCCGTACAATACATAATCTTAGAGCGATCGCGAAGCCCATTTTTCCGGAATGCTTCATCGGCTAAATACATAATCTTTTGGGGCGCACCGGGGCATTTAATTGCCGTACCTGGATAAGTAAAAATCGCGGTTCCACCCTTAAAATTGCGAATCATTTCCCAAGTTTTGGGGGCTTGCTCAAAGTCATAATTACTACAAACTCCATTTTTTCCTAATGTTTCGGGTAACCCTTCCACCCAATCCCAATGGATTTGTAGCCCAGGACAAACCACCAAATAATCATAAGAAATCACTCCTCCATCCTGGGTAACCACTTGATTTTGATCGGGCTGAAATTCCTGACAATAGGCTTTAATCCAAGTTGCTTTTTCTGGAATACATTCTTTTTCGAGTTTGACCGTATCTTCTGCGACAAATGCTCCACCACCGACTAAAGTCCAAGCGGGTTGATAATAATGCTTTTCTGACGGTTCAATAATCGCCACATCTAAATTAGAGTTGGCATTTAAGAGCTGGGCTGCTACTGTAATTCCTGCGGAACCTCCGCCAACAATTACAATTTGATGATGGGTTGAATTTGCCATAATTTCTCAGTTTATACTGAAACAGTTTTTAGCTTACTATAATAACGTAATCTTGTCCGATTAAAATTTAAGAAAAAATAAAGAAAATTCCCCATTCAAACACTAAGTATTTACACTCTTACCCCTGACCCATTATCTATTACTCATCCATCATTCTTCATCCAAGGAATAATGAGTTTGTTGTCGAATATACTCGATCACTTCATAATAAGCTTGCTCATGAAATTTCGGATTGAGGACAATTTCCGTCTGACTGTTAGGCAACCAAAAGGTCAGCTTCTTATTCCCTGGATGATACGCAAACAAACTGATTTGAATCAAATTGATAAAATAGTCATTGCGCTCATAGTGAAACTTCAGCCAATTTCTATTCTTACGATTCTCTAAACAGTTATGAATATACTTTTGAACTTTCAAGTAACTTTCAGATTCGCCTTGGGGAGTCAGGACAATGGGCGTTTGACTATCGGGTAACCAGAAGGAAATTTTACCATTCGTGGCACAAATAAACGTATCTATGCGGTCTAAATCGATCACATAAATTTGACGTTCAAATGGAATTTTAGCCCAGAATGCCACCAGTTTACCTCCAGATCGTGCTTATACTAAATTGGCTGGAAGTGGAGTTTTAGGAGTAAAATCTTCCTGTATTTCTGAAGTTTCTAAAGGTTCTTCTGTATAGTCTTGGGCAGCTTTAATAAACCCTTGAAACAGAGGATGGGGATGACTAGGACGAGAGTGAAATTCAGGATGAAACTGACAAGAAATAAAGAACGGATGTTGGGGATATTCGATAATTTCTACTAACCGTCCATCGGGAGAAGTTCCACTGATTATATATCCTGTTTCTAAGAAAAGATTGCGATAGGCATTATTAAATTCATAGCGATGTCGATGGCGTTCATAAATCACTTCTTTTTCATA
Organism: Roseofilum sp. SBFL; assembly: GCF_017746885.1. Taxonomy (NCBI): domain Bacteria; kingdom Bacillati; phylum Cyanobacteriota; class Cyanophyceae; order Desertifilales; family Desertifilaceae; genus Roseofilum; species Roseofilum sp. SBFL. Next base: position 29,595 of record NZ_JAGHZH010000048.1, read on the forward strand.
GAGTTGGGCAGCTAAGGTATTGGGCAATATGCGGCAAGGATAGAGTCCTAAACGCATGGTTCCGCCTAAGTCCACCACATCTTCTTGCTCTGGTAATAGGTTAATGACGGGGTTAGGCGTTTGGGGTTCAAATTCGGCACTATGGGCAGGGTTTAATTGGGCTACATTTCGCGCCCACTCAATCACGGAACATTGCATTCCTAAACATAATCCCAGAAAGGGAATTTGATGGGAACGGGCATATTCAACGGCTTTAATTTTGCCATCTACACCGCGAATGCCAAAGCCTCCAGGAACGACTAAGCCATGGATGCCTTGGAGATGGGTTTCGGCTCCGTCTTTTTCTAAGTCTTCAGAGTTGACCCAGTGAATATTAACATGGGAGTTAATGGTGATGGCGGCGTGGCGTAGGGCTTCAATGACGGAAAGATAGGCATCGGTGAGGCGGACATATTTGCCGACGATCGCCACTTCTAGGGAGCGAGTAGAATTAGAGAGACACTCGACGAGGCTTTCCCATTTCTGGAGCTGGGGAGGACGCTGTTCTAAACGCAGTAAGTCAATCACTTGGGTGGCTAATCCTTCCTCTTCCATTCTCAAGGGTACTTCGTAGATGGTACTGACATCTTGAGCGGGAATCACACATCCGACGGGAACATCACAGAATTCAGAGACTTTGGATTTTAGGGAGTCGGGTAGGGGGCGATCGCACCGACAGACTAAAATATCAGGTTGAATGCCAATCGAGCGCAATTCCTTCACTGAGTGCTGGGTGGGTTTCGTCTTCATTTCTCCCGCCGAAGGAATCCAGGGCACGAGGGTAACATGAATATACAGCACCTGATTGCGTCCCACATCTTTGCGGAATTGGCGAATTGCTTCTAAAAAGGGTTGAGATTCAATATCACCGACGGTTCCACCAATTTCGGTAATCAGCACATCTGGGGTAGAATTGCGAGCTACCCGGTGAATCCGTTCTTTAATTTCATGGGTAATGTGGGGAATTACTTGCACTGTTCCCCCATGGTAGTCTCCCCGACGCTCTTTATTAATCACGGCTTGATAGATAGAGCCTTGGGTAACACTATTGAGGCGAGACATGGAAGTATCGGTAAAGCGCTCGTAGTGTCCCAAATCTAGGTCAGTTTCTGCTCCATCTTCAGTAACGAAGACTTCCCCATGCTGAAAAGGACTCATTGTGCCGGGGTCTACATTAATATAGGGGTCAAGTTTGAGAATAGAAACAGAATAATCCCGTGATTTGAGCAGTCGTCCTAAACTGGCGGCGAGAATTCCTTTACCAATACTGGAAACTACACCCCCCGTGACAAATACGAACTTGGTCATGTTCTGAACTCTACCCTATTCTTGCGCTTCCCATTTATTGTGCCACATCGCGCTCGATCATTAGACTTCTTGCAGAAGTCAGGGAAGAGGGAATGGGGAATGGGGAATAGGGATTACTCCATTGCTATTTATTTTCTGTCCACTTATGCAACAGAATCTATTATCGCTCCTTAATCTGGAGGGTTGATATATTCTGGGTTGAGTCCTAGAGACTTGATATAGGCTGCAAGTTACTCGGCTTTCTGTTCAGCGTCTTGAGCGCGTTGGCGTTGTTGTTCTAGCTCCTCATCCCTCTCTTGGGGCTACTCGCTAGGAGGGGGAATCCAGTTTCCTTGGGCATCATACCAGCAGAGCCAGAGTCCTTCTCTATAGTCATAGATTCCTTGCCATAGGCATCAGCCTAGGTCTAACTCATTAAACCAGATATGGCGATCGAGAAGGAGTTGTTCTTGGTAGAGATCGCCTTGTAAGCGAAATGCCCGCAACCGGTTTCCTCTGGATTTTCACTAGGTAAATCGTACAGGGTAGGTAAGGGGTTTTGCTAAGGTGGGGTGCGATCGCCAGAAAACATAATTCACACTTGTTGAAATAATCTTCATCATAGCGCTGGGGAATAGGGAATGGGGAGTGAGGAGCTGCTCTTGTGGTATTCTCTCTACAGAAAGTATCTGGGCTGAAAGGATGAGGATGATTGATCAATGAACAACCAATATACAGGAATTACGCACTATTATGATCTGTTAATGAATTCTGGTTATTACGATTATACTAGCCTGGCTGAGGATGCTTATTCAGTTCTCGGTAGAGGTTGTCAAATTCTTGAGTTAGGTGTTGGGACAGGGCTACTAGCAGAAGAGTATATTGCCCTAGACGAAACCTGTCAGTTTACAGGTATTGATATTACTACATCTATGCTGAATCTGGCCCAGAATCGTCTAGGCGATCGGGTTGATTTGAGAGAGGAAAATGCCCTGACTATGGAGCTAAATAGAACGTTTGATGCCATGCTTTCTAATGGGGGAGTATGGGTATTTCTAGATTGGGGCGATCGCTTAGAACTAGCCAGTCATTTATCTGATTATGAACAAAATCTGCAAGGGTTACAGAATGTTGTTCATCATCTGCGAGAAGGCGGATTGATATTACTGAATCGACAAAAGCCAGGAGTTAACTTCTCTAAAAAATTGCCTGGAGGAATCAGGTATTCCCAAGTGATTGAACCCATAGAAGATAATCCAGAGTATCGTCTTCATAAAAAACGTTATTTTTTTGAGAAAGATGAACAACTATTAGCTCAAGAAGAGTTGACAATGCTGTTTTTTAAGCAAACTCTCTATCCGTTATTATTCCAAGACGTAGGTCTTGAGATTAACCCAAGTAAGTGTTGTAGTAACTTTATAACATATCAAAAGCAATCATCCGATCGCTAAAGTGAAATCAATGGACAACTATTGGTAAGATAAGTATTGATCGAGCTGATTGGGAATACTATCAAGGTAATCTAAGGAAGGAATTTCAAAAATATAATCTTGTAATTTATCAATTTGCACAGGAGAATTGAGGACTTGACCTAAGTCAAAGGGGATAACAATGGGATGATGACTTACAGCATAGCCAATTTCTTCAATACTAGAGAGTTGACTAGCACCATAAACTCGCCGATCGCCATGTTCATTGCATACTCCTGCCTCTATTGTATACCAGAATAAACTGCCGATAGCTGATTTGAATTTGGGGTAATCCAAGTAGTTTTGACTTGTTTTTTGTATTAAACTAGAATAAGGAGGAAAAAACAGTAAAGGAATATGCCCGAAAATATCATGCCACAGATCGGGGACTGGAGAATAAGTAAAATCCGTTTGCGATCGCACAACTGTTGATACAGGGAAATATTGATGGGATAATAAATAAAAAAATATACCAGGTTCTAAGAGTCCTTGAACTGGCCAGAGTTGCCAGCCAATAGACTGGTACAAAAAGTCAGATAATACGGTAATATTAGGAATATCTTGAATTAAAGGTAAGATGCTTTTTAAGCCTTCCATAAAATAGCCGGTTGCTCTCCCTTCAATATTAACTAACTGCTTTTTTAAAAGCAGTTGCCAATTGTCATAAGATTGCCTTGAATAGTCAGAAAAATCCTGATATGCTTTTTGAACTAAAACCATGTTAATTACACCCAGAAATGTTACTAACAGAAGAGATAGAAACATATTTTATGTGAAACAGATATTCTTGTCAACTTATTCTTTCAATAATTGACTTTGTTAATAAGCTAAACCCTATGATTCCTGATTTAAAACCAAGCTATATCCTACATCATAATTTTCGCTTACCGATGGGATTCCCTCCCAAAAATTTTGATTCAGCCCTAAATTATAAAGCCCAAAAAGGGGATACTTTTATTGTTACCTATCCCAAATGTGGCACTACTTGGGTACAGAACATACTATGGATGTTAAGTCATCAAGGTCAACCCTTCCCAGTGGGTAAACAAATTAATCGAGAAGTTCCTCACCTTGAAGAATTTGGTGCAGATTTTGTCAAAAGTTCTCCTCAACCCCGATTTATTAAAACGCATTTTCCCTACGATCTAACTCCCCACCATCCTGAAGCAAAATACATTTATATTGCTCGTAATCCCTTTGATTGTGTGGTCTCTTTTTATTACCATACCCAAGGATTTATCAAGCATTATAATTTTTCTGAAGGTACATTTGATAGCTTTTTTGAGTGTTTTATGAAGGGAGAAGTGGACTGGGGAGACTATTTCGCTCATTTGCTGTCCTGGATAGATCGTAAAGATGAGGAAAATATCCTGTTCCTAACCTATGAATCAATTCAGGAAGATACCAGATCGGCAGTGATTAAGATAGCCGATTTTATTGGTCCTGATTATCGGAAGATAATTGAACGAGAACAAACGTTAGAGGCGATAATTTACCATGCCAGCTTTAGTCAAATGAGTAAAGATCAAAGTCGTTGGTCTAGCGAACGTCCAGACACACTTACTCCTTTTATCCGTAAAGGAAAAATTGGAGATTGGAAATGTCATTTTTCTGCCGATCAACAGAATAGATTGATGAAAAAGTTCCAAGAAAAAACAGCAGGAACAGCCGCTTTGAGCCTTTGGGAATTATCCTTATTTTCTGGATTATAATAAGGTCACCTTGATTTATTCATTTTTTTGAGTAGGACGAGACGATTATGATGTGGAGATTAGAAAAACCTCTACTGATAGGACTTTCTGGAGGCATACTCTTCACCGGCAGTGTCTGGACTGAAGTTCGTTCGATGCCGAGTTCTGTAGAGCGCTTGGTGAGAGATTATATGAATCATACTCCGGTTTCAGCGATCGCTCCCAATGGCACTCTAGAACAAGCTGCCCAATTTCAGCAACAATTTGTACAAGCCCTCATTCCCCAACTTGGCCCGATTATCGGCTATAAAGCAGCTTTAACCAGTCCTGTGGCTCAGGAGCGCTTCGGGGTTTCCCATCCTCTACGGGGAACTTTATTAAAAGAAATGTTACTCTCGAGTGGTGCAACTGTTCCCGTCAACTTTGGCACTCGTGGCGTATTTGAAGCGGATTTGATCGTGCGCGTCAGAGATGCAAAGATCAATCAAGCTAGAACTCCCCAAGAGGTATTGGAGAGTTTAGATGCTGTCATTCCCTTTATTGAATTGGCCGATTTGATATACGATCGCACTGTACCCTTAAATGGCCCTGCTTTAGTTGCTATCAATACTGGAGCCAGGTTAGGAGTTTTGGGGGAACCGGTAGCACTTGAGGCGACTCCCGCATGGGAAAAGCGCTTAGGCTCCATTACGGTAGTCATGGAAAATGGCGAAGGAGAGAAACTATCCGAGGGTAGCAGTGCTGCACTGTTAGGGCATCCTTTACAAGCTGTATTATGGCTGAAAGAGGATTTGAATGCTGCTGGAATTCAGCTCAAGCCGGGAGATTTGTTATCTTTAGGAACCATTACCCCTTTAACTCCAGTAAAGGAGGCAATGATAATTCGAGCGCAATATGAGGGTTTAGGGGAAGTATCAGTAACGTTTAAATAATTTAGTCTTCAGTTTAAACAGCCGTTTTCATCCATGCAGACAGAGCTAAACAGCCCCAACCGATTAAAAAAGCTACACCGCCCAAGGGGGTAATGGCTCCCAGGATCTTGATTCCAGTGACACTGAGGGCATATAAGCTACCGGAAAACAGGAGAATCCCGGCGACAAATGCCCATCCGGCTGTCACCATCCAGGTATTTCCAGAAGGAATAAAACTCAGTAATAGGGCAACTAGGATAATGCCAAGAGCGTGATACATTTGGTACTTACTGGCAGTTTCAAAGATTTCCAGGGAGCGATCGCTCAGTTGATCTTTGAGTGCATGGGAAGCAAAAGCGCCGGCAGCAACGGCGATCGCTGCGAATAGCGATCCTAATGTCAGAAAAATTTGACTCATTTTTCTCTCTCCTATCTTTGCATCATTTCTTAATTATAGATGAAACATCAGGGCAATGATTATAGCCTCTTAATTCCTCTCCTTTTCCTAATTCATCTGCTAGTTTAAACAAATCCAGACGGTTCAGTATGGAGGCAGTAATTGGGCGTTTCGCATCCCAAAAAATAAATGCACTAAAAAATTCTTGTGCAATCTGTGAGTTTAATAATTGCTCTAGTAGAACGGCTTCTGATTCAGTTTTACAAGCAATAAAATAGCAAGTATCATCAAGCATAACCGGTTTTCCTTCATGGGATGATATCCGACAGAAACTTATTTTTTTATAGAGTCCAGAAATCGCTACTTTCCAAGGCGAAAAGGAGTAATCACCAACTCCAAAAATAGAAAAGGAAGGTTTCCCTCGATAGATTGAGCTTTTTCGCCGCTCGAACAACTCTTTATATTCAGTTAAATAGTGCCAAGTCAATGGTGCGTGAATAGAAATAGAGTCAGTCTCAGCTCCGACTTTCCTTTGAGTCACCAAGAGATAACGCGAAATCTCTTTGTTTTTCTGATGAGCAATATCAGAGCTTTTTAATAGAGGATACAAATAAAAAAATTCCAGATTAAGTATTTCTCCCAATCCATTTTTGAGATAGGGGAATTTCCCCGTTAGTTCCATGATTTTAGAGCAGTCGTGTTTAATCCCCGATCGCCATTGATAAATATTCTGTCCTTGAAGATGTTTCCATGTTTTCAGATATTCTAAATTGGCAATCAACTGTCCTTCATAAACCCCGAAATTTGACTGATTAACGGGATTTTTAATGCCTTGATAAACCGAACAGCTATAACTAGATATTCCCGGGCCGATATAACACAGAAGTAGACCCGCATTCACGGTGGCATTAAAATGTTTTTTTGTGTCACATAGATAAAGTTCAGATCGTAGAATAGGCAACTGACTTTTATGACAGTATTGAATGATTTTACGGGCAACAACTGTTTTTGTTAGTAGGGCAACCCAACCTGATTTTTTCTCTAGAGAGTCTAGAATATAGCGCCACATCCATTCAGAAATATCAAAGTTACTTTTACCGGTCAATGCATCTAAGCCCTTGTCTTGATCGCTGTTCTTTTTTTTCGGTATATTTTCACTCTCCAAACTTCCCAGAAAAGAATTGGTTACCCAAGGAGGATTGCCAATAAATAAAATAGGTTCTGGTAATTGAGTCGCGATCCTTTTCCAGTCCATATTAAAAAAATTAGCGTTTACTACTTTTATTCGATCGGCATAATGCTGATTATACACTTGATTTTTTACATATTGGATATACCGATCGTTGATATCATATCCCAGACCAATTTCTACAGAATCAAACCATTCCATAGCCGCCATCAAAAAATTTCCTTGACCACAAGTTGGCTCAATAATTGATAGAGGTCTAATGCCCTTCTGATACAGCAATTCACAGATTTTACAAGTAAATTTCCAAGGCGTTTGAAAATCACCATATTCCTTTTTTCTATGTTGACTGATTCTCATCTTATAAAACTCGAATAATTCCTGGTATATGACCCGCTTCAGCAATCACACGGCGATACTGAAGTCTCCATTGTAAGGCATTGGAAATGGTTAAATAGCCTAAATTAGGAGGGTGATGCAAAATTTCTTCAGCCAGTTGTTCCGCTTGAATGTCATCGAGAGGAAGCATCCGCTCGGCAAAGAAAGTGAGTAAGTCATCTAGGTTAGCATTATTTTCTAAGAGTTTCTGAATTCCCTGTGTTGTTTGGTAGTCTGCTGTCTTTTCTCTGGTTACCAAGACTGAGTGTAGTATTTTTAGCTGACCGGTCTTGGTGTTGGAGTCATCAGTCTTATCATAGACAAAAATTAGTAAGTTATATCCCAACCCATATATTTTTTGACGTGCAGATTTGAAAGGACAAGAGGATTGGGGTTGCCGATAGCTGGTTACTTTCATATCCACATTTAATCCAGGAAAATCAATGCCTTTAGCTGAACTGCCTCGATCGAAAGTGTAATGGATTTCTAGATACTTTTGAAATTTATGCTCGAAGTAGGTTCCTAGGGCTTTACCATCCGTGATACCATAGAGAGAAGATTCATGATGATCAGACTCAATTTCCGCAAAAAGTTTTGCTTCTTGACATAACCGATCGAGAATTAATATGGGTTTCATAATGACTGGATCAATATTCGGTAAATTATCTTAAGCTTAGAGGAAAAAAGCGAAACTTAGGGTACTCTGAAAGTTAGCTTTATCTATGCTTACTAGCTATGGTTAATGATATCAATTGGAAAAAATTACAAAATGGCTCAGATATTCGAGGGGTGGCACTTCCCTCGATCCCCGATGAGCCGGTTAATTTAACGCCGGACGTTTGCCGTAAAATTGGTCAAAGTTTTTGCACTTGGCTCAGTCAAACTTTAGAAAAACCGATTACAGAATTAACTCTAGGGTTGGGACGCGATAGCCGTATTTCTGGGCCAGAATTGATCGATGCGATGATGGAAGCGATCGCCGCTCTGGGAGCAACAGTGTATGATTTCGGACTGGCTTCGACCCCTGCCCTATTCATGAGTACGGTAACCCCTGGGTTTATGTGCGATGGAGCAATAATGCTTACGGCAAGTCATCTCCCCTCAAATCGCAACGGGTGTAAATTTTTTACGGCTGAAGGGGGATTAGAAAAACAAAATATTAGTCAGATTCTGAGCATTGCCTCCCAAACCAATTTTATCCCCGCAGCTACCCCCGGAACCATTACGCCAAAAGACTTTATGAGCGTCTATGCGGGTCAACTGGTGCAAAAAATCCGGGAAGGCACGAACCATCCGACAGATTTTGAACAACCCCTGAAAGGTCTCAAAATTGTCGTTGATGCCGGTAATGGTGCAGGGGGCTTTTATGTCAGTCAAGTCTTGCAACCCTTGGGCGCAGACACCACAGGGAGTCAATTTCTTGACCCAGATGGCCATTTCCCTAACCATGTACCGAACCCCGAAAATGGCAAAGCAATGGATGCTATCTGTAAAGTGGTCACGGAGAATCAAGCGGATTTGGGGATTATCTTTGATACTGATGTAGATCGCGGGGGAGCCGTAGATGGGACGGGTAAAGAACTGAACCGTAACCGTCTCATTGCCCTCATTTCTGCTATTGTGTTGCGAGAACATCCCGGATCGACCATCGTTACGGACTCCATTACCTCTGATGGTTTAGCGAAGTTCATTACCGAAGACCTCAAGGGAACTCATCATCGGTTTAAGCGTGGGTATAAAAATGTGATCAATGAAGCCCAACGATTGAACGCAGAAGGTCAGGAATCTTGGTTAGCCATTGAAACCTCCGGTCATGCAGCAATGAAAGAAAACTACTTTCTTGATGATGGAGCTTACTTAGTCAGTAAACTGGCGATCGAATTGGCAAAAGCGAAATTAGAAGGGCGATCGCTCAATGATTTAATCACTAACCTCAAAGAACCTGTCGAAAGCCAGGAATTCCGCATTAAACTTGCCCTGGATGACTTCAAACCTTATGGGAATCAGGTGATTGAAGCCTTGCAAACCTTTGCTAACGCTCAACCGAACTGGAGCGTGGTTCCCAATAACTATGAAGGTGTGCGAGTTTCCTGCACTGCTCCAGAAGAAAATGGATGGTTTCTCTTACGTTTGTCCCTCCACGATCCGGTGATTCCCCTAAATATCGAATCCAATGTTAGCGGTGGTGTGGCTAAAATTGCCCGTAAACTACTCGCGTTTTTGCAATCCTTTGATGCGCTCGATCTTTCAACGATGAAGTAATATTATATTCGGCTAATTCATTATAAAAGTCATTGCGAATTGACATGCATCTGTAGGGGCGAAAAATTTTTCGCTCCTACTGCTGTAAGGTTGGATTTATAATCATCGGCTAAACTGTGCGTAAGCTGTTGAACAGATGTAAGGGCTATGAGTGATGAGCTTACAGCGCTTCGCGCTGCTATGAGGTACATTGTTGATCGTAGATGTGAGTGGTCATTGCGACCGCAGGGAAGCAATCGCCAAGATTGGGGGATTTTGCGATTGCTTCATTCCACTTGCGTGACCTTCGCAATGACTGATCTCAATGAGACTGTACTCCGTTACAGCGCAAAGCGCTGTATCGCCAGAAAAATTAACCACACTTTACGAGATTGATTACCTGCTAGTGTTAGATGATGAATTTTGGCCGGGTGACGACGATCTCCGTCAATCTCCAAGCGCCGATTAAATGACTCTAAGCTTTCAACCACCTGAAAATATCGTTGACTGATAACGTCCATTCCTGTAAACCCGTCAACATTGGTAACGGTTCTGTATCCCCATGAGCGACTCGATAAATTTTGGGCAAACCCGATTGAAATACAGTAATCGATTGGGTTTTAGGATCAATGAGCCAACCCAATTCTGTGCTATTTTGGAGACAAAACAGAATTTTTTCCATCACTAATGCCATCGGTTGATCCGGTGACAAAATCTCAACGATCCAATCCGGATGGCGATCGAAATGATTGGCCATTTCTCCCTCCTCATCTCTGGGCAAATTTTCCCAACGAATCACGGCGATATCCGGCACAATAGAACGCCCAGCAAATGTACATCTCAACTCTGTCAAAGCATAAGCTAACTTATTAGGTTTCGCCTGTTGATTAATTGCAGAGGCAAGTTCAACCTGTAAAATACTATGTTTTCCTTGTGGCATCATTTTTTGACTCACTTCCCCATTGAAATATTCACTGGCAGGCTTGGTTTCTGGCTGTGCCAAAAACTCTTCTAAGCTAATAACTTTGCGTTTTTCTACTGTTGTAACCATGATGATCCCTCCGAGATGATCTAGATTGCTTCACTCCGCTTCGTGACCTTCGCAATGACTTATTTATAACTGATTAGCTGGACTTGATATAAGGTAGGGCTGTTTCATTTTTAATTGTTAATTGTTAATTATTGAAACCATTCTACCGCATCCTTAATTGCACCCTTAATATCGGATTGGGGTAAACCTAATTCCCGGACAGCTTTAGACGCATCATAGTACATGGAATGTTGGGACATCCGCACTCCATCCAGGGGAACCGAGGGCGATTTACCGAGAGGTGCGAGCAGGATTTCATCTATCCAAGCAACTGTCAGAGGAAGCCATAGGGGGACGGTTTGCGTGGGTGCAGGGATTCCGGTAATTTCTGCCAGATATTCGAGGAATGTTTTGAGCGTCAGGTTTTGATTTCCGAGGATATAGCGATCGCCCCTTTTCCCTTTGTCGAGTGCCAGAATATGACCCTCAGCCACATCTCGCACATCGATAAAATTCAATCCCGTATCCACATAAGCTGGCATTTTCCCACGCAGAAAACGGACCATAATATCCCCAGTGGGGGTTGGTTTTCGATCCCAGGGGCCGATAGGCGTACTGGGATTAACAATCACAATATCTTGACCCAGTTTAGCCGCTTTGTGGGCTTCCTGTTCCGCCAGATATTTAGATTTTTTATACTCTCCAATCAGCTCATTCAAGGGACTTTGGTGGGTTTCGTCTACAGGTTTTTGCCCATTTCCCACGCCAATAGCGGCCACAGAACTGGTATAAACCGTGCGCTCAATTCCTACCTCACGAGCGGCCGCCAGTATCTTTTGCGTCCCCACCACATTATCGTAATAGAGTGCTTTAGCATCCCTTTGCCATAGGGAATAATGCGCTCCACAATGAAACAAGACCTGACATCCAGCCATTTGCTGACTTAAATTGGGGGCATGAAAATCGCCTACCACCCTTTCAATATTGAGTCCATCCAGATTATCCCAACTACTTTGGCGACGGACTAAGGCCCGAACGTGATAATTCTTGTCCAGGAGCGATCGCACCAAATTCGCCCCCACAAAACCCGTTCCCCCCGTCACAAATGCTTTCATCAAAAATCTCCCAATCCTCCTCAACTCCTTGTTGTTTGAGCCAAGCGATCGCCCCTTCCGGTCCATCCTGAGCTGCCCGCAGCAAGGCCCCCCAAGTCAGGACCCCCTTGTGATTGGGTTCAACCGCGATCGCCCCCTTAATCCGATTCCATAATACCCCCGTATCCGTCGCCAACAAGCGATTCATTTCTTCCCGGTTCTCGGAAGCCTCATAAATCTGCAACGCCTCATCCCAGCGCCCATCGATCATTCGAGTCAAGATCTGTTGACTCGGAGAAGCCCAAGATTGCCGAGCATTGTGGGCACTCAATTGGGTATGACGGTTAATCAACTCCCATTGACCTTGAATATCCACTGACCATCCCGGTAAATTCCATAAGCCATGCAACCGTTGCTTTGCCGGAGTCCATAAGCCACTTTTAGCCAACTGCATCGCCTCTGTATACTCAGAACCTTTCAACAACATCCGATCCAGAGAAACCGGTTGCAATTCCACGGGTGCAGGCAAAAATGTCCTCGGTTGCAGTTGATACATCTTAAACTGCGGTTCCAAACCCACCGTTTGATTCACCGTCAAAAACGGCTGTTTTGGCCACTTCGGATGCTTCGACCATACCGGCAACTCATGGGCGGGACTTGTCCAACTGGCAAACGAAGCAACATAAGTGGTTTTGGGATTGTAATAAATCGTCTGACCATAGAGAATCTCTTTTCCTTCCCGAGTAATAGTGCCCGTTAGATGCACCCACTGGGCCGACTCACCATTAACCAAAGCGCTATTACTCCACTTTAAACCCGTTAGTGGTAGGAATTCATTGGACGTTTCCATTGTTAAGTTCAAAGGCTTGAGGACAAAGCCCTCAGTTAGCGATTCGATCTCCAGTTGATTAATAAACTGATACATCGGTTTCTCCCGCTCAAACGGCTCCGGATCGCTAATCCGGCGATAAACCCTTAACTGATCGATATACCGACAAGGCGGCGATCCTGGGGCATCCGGTTGACACCCTTGGCGATGGGCAAAAATCGGTAGCATCATATCCTCATAGGGGCCCACCTTCATCTGCAAGGGATAGCCAGGAGTATAACCCGATTGAATCAGTTTTTCTTCAATTTCATCTAAGGTTTGTAGAGACCGACGATTCGTTTCTCCTAACTGAGTAGTTTTTGGTAAATATTGATTGACCCAAATCAGAGCATCTGGATTAACCATCAATTTTAAGGCCACCCAAACTCCAGCCATTACACTAGAGAATCCCAAGGTCAAAACGATCAGGCCAAAAAGGGCCTGTAGGGAAGAAGGCCGTCTAGGGTTAGTTTCAGAAAATACGCTTCCTGTATCCTCATTCATAGCTTTTCAGTGGGAATAAATCAGACCCTCTAATGATTTAGATTAACCTTGGGTAGAAGCAATCAACGCTTGTTCATAGCGCATACCTGCCTGTTCCCAAGTGTACTCCTGTTCAATCAAATCTCGGCCATTACGGGATAGTTTTTTTCTTAAAGCAGGATTTTCAAACAAACGACTAATATTCACCACATAATCTTCTAAGGTATTGGCTCGTAGGGCCCGCTGGGGAATCTCCGGCCCATCAACAGCCAAGCCCTCCAAACCGCGATCGCTCGCGACCACCGGAATACCAGCCGCCATCGCTTCCAGGGTCTTATTCTTAATCCCAAACCCAGTACGCATCGGAATCACACAAACTGTCGAGCGATGCAAATAGTCTACCATCGAAGGCACTCGCCCCGTCACCGTAATTCCCGGCCGCTCTTCTAAAGAACTCACCTCTGGAACCGGCCTAGCGCCAACCAACATTAGGGATGCATCCGGATAGCGATTTTGCACTTGAGGAAATACCTCTAAGCTCAAAAAACGAGCCGCATCAATATTAGCAATATTATCCATCGCTCCAATAAATACCAATTGATATCCCCCCGGATCTTCAGTACGCTTAGGAAACAGAGTTAGGTCTACACCATTTGCAATCACGCTAATTGTACTTTCAGGATTAATCTCCAGCAGCGTTCGTTTATCCTCAACTGTGGTGACTACAAGATGCCTAAACTTGCTCGTGTAGCGTTTTTCATACTGTCGAAGTAGAGGCAAATTAATTTTATCTCGCAGTTGATTTTCCGAAGTTTTAGTCTCCAACTGATTTTTGCAACTACCATAGACCGAGCTATGGATATTGACCACCGTACCGCAGGTCGATTTCCATTCCGGACGGATGTAGATTTCATTAACACTATGTTCGCAGGCGATCGCATCAAAGTCTCCCTCAGCTACCGCTCGATCGACCCATTGCTGCATAGCTTCTGAAAAGACAGCTCTCACATTCGGGGGAGTTCCCTGTTGAAAGAAGTCCTGCAAGCGTTTGAGTTTAGAGAACTTTCCAGGAGGTGGTTCTGAGGGACGAGGAAAGACCGCTAACTCCTTCACACACTCGCGCAAGGCTTCAATTTCTGCATCACTGACATCACTGGCACGTTGAGTCACTAGGGTGATAGAATGGTTGTGGCTCAAATATTTGAGTAAATTAAAAGTTCTCACCTGAGTTCCCCCCCGTGTTGGAGGATAGGGAAAGGTTACTGAGAGGATTAAAATTTTCATAAAAATTGAGAGACATTCAATCAGAGATAAGATATCTTTGCTATCTTATCTCTGATTGCATAGATCGCGCAGATTCCCAAAGGGAATTTTATCATTTGCCGAGATCAATATTTCTGGGTATAGCCTTAGCCCATTGACTATAGTTTTTATTCCACCCTATTTTTATGAACTCCAGTCACCCTAAAATTAGTGTTTGTATTCCTACATTTAACAGAGTTCAGCTTTTGACCTATGCGATTGAGAGTGTACTCGCACAAACTGAAATGGATTGGGAGTTGATTGTTTGTGATGATGGATCTCAGGATAAAACCCCCCAGATCATGGCTGGATATCAGCAACAGGATGATAGAATTTCCTATATTCGCCACGATCAAAATATTGGCAAAAGTAATAATATGCGGTCAGGTTTTTATGCAGCGAAGGGTGATTTTTTTGTTAAATTCGATGATGATGACCGATTAGGGAAAGATTTTTTAGCAGCGACTAGCAAAATCTTGATCGACCATCCAGAAATCGATTTTGTGGGAACCGATCATTGGATTATCGATCTGGATAATCAACGGAATCTAGAACAAACAGAAATTAATTCTCGTCGCTGGGGTAGAACTGAATTATTAGAAGGCCAGGTCAATAACTTACTGGAAACAGTTTTTGTTCAGCAAAGTTTTCAGGTTGGTGCAACCCTATTTCAGACTCAGGTACTCAAAGAGGTCGATTTTATGCGACCTCATTTACAAAATTGTGAAGATAATGATTTGTTTGTTCGGATAGCTCTGGCGGGTAAAAAGGGGTACTATTTACCCCAGAGATTAATGGAATATCGATTTCATCCAGAACAGCAAGGGATCGATCGAGCGATTCCGTATTTACGAGATAAACTGAATTATTTATCGAGCTACCAGTTTGAAGATCGAAAGTTAGAAACGATTCGCCAACAACGGTTGCAAGAAACTCAACTGTTGTTAGGGTTGCGTCTGGTGGAAAAAAATCAAGTTACAGAAGGTCGAGAGTTGATTCAAAAAGGAAGATCTTTTTCACCGAAAAAAGCTTGGATTGGATTGGGACTGTCTCGGTTACCTCAACCGATGAGGGAAAAAGCATTTGAAGTGTTACGCCAATTTCGCTCATAACGGTTGAACTATCGATAGAACCCATTTGAGCTTTTTTGCCTTCTCTGCTATGCAGTACATCAAATGGCGGTTTTTAAAGATCGCCAGAATCGCTCACTGACTAGATTGAGTCTGTTGTTGACTTCCCTCATTCCTCGACGGAGAGGGCTTTGCGCTGTATGATATGTAGCACTCTGTCGTAGGAGGCGATCGCGCAATTGGGAATTGTGACTATTGTCGCTCGATTGAGACTCTTCTTATCAGCTTAGGCGTAAACCGGTATCATAGGAAGAACCGCGATCAGAGTGTTGAGTTAAATTACCAGAGCTGATGAATTATCTAGTTGCCGTATTGCGCGATCGCATTCAAGCTGAAGGAGTCTACTGTGCCTTAGAAAAAGGAGGCTTACCCATAAGCCAAGTTAACATCTTAGGTAAAGGTTACAAAAGTGCTGATGAGTTTGGCCTGATTAACCCCAACCAAGCCGCCCAAAAACAAGCCCGACTGATGGCGACTTGGTTAGTCCCCTTTGGATTTTTTGGTGGGGCTACCTTTAGCGTCATTTCTGGGCTGAATACCTTCGCCTGGGCTGGAGAAATCGGCAATCATGTTGTTGGTGGGATTTTAGGTGCTGCTTCTGGCGGGCTAGGAGCTTTATTTGTTGGTGGTGGTGTCGGTTTAATTAGCGGTAGTGGCGATGCTCTTCCCTATCGCAACCGCTTACAAGAAGGCAAGTATTTAGTTGTGGTACAAGGCTCAAGTAATCTGATTGAGCAAGCGACTGTCATCATTCGCACCTTTGAACCGGAAAGTCTTCAAGGCTATACGGCTCCCAATCCATCCTAAAACCTGAGAATGCTGAAAGTTATTGAAGCTATTGAAGCACAAGAGCTAATTGCAGAACTGGATATCTATCTCCAGGGCTTTTATCCTGATGAAAGTAATTATTTAGATTCGGTGGATGTTCTCTCTCAAGAGAATGTCCATATGATGGGTGCTTTTGTGGATGGCAAATTGGTAGGAATTGGAGCCGTCAAAATCTTTGATGATTATGGGGAGATGAAACGCTTCTATGTCAAGCCAGAGTTCAGAGGTCAAGGGTTAGCTCGGATGCTCATGGGTGAAATGGAAAACCATCTGATTAATTTGGGAATTCGTGAGGCGAAGTTAGAAACCGGAATTTATCAAACCGAAGCGATTTCTTTATATCGAAAATTAGGATATGTGGACTGTCCACCTTTTGGTGACTATCAGCCCGATCCCTATTGTCTGTTTATGGGTAAGCAGTTGTTGTAATGCTCTTCGTAAATGAATAACATCAAATAAATCTTGTTCTGGTTTGGGATCGATCGGGAAATCAATGTCACTATTTTCGGTGTTTTTACCTTTGGCAACTGAACCTAATCCTCTAATATTAGTGGAGTGATATTGTTCAGCTAGTTTGATGATTTTAGAGTGTTTGTTTAATTGCTGTAAATTAAGGGCACCTCTATATCAAGGTGTCAAAAATGGCTAGATCCATCATATACAAAATTTGATTAGTGCGATCGCTGTTGGTGGCAGCGGCAACCACGGAAGAGGCGAACCGATGGGCGGCGCAATTAGAAGCTATGATAAAAGGTTTCCGTTGAAACGAATCGTACTCTTTCTGAAATGACCAGATCAAACCCTACAGCCAATATCCTGCAATACGAATCAACGATTTGGTCTACGGCTGACCTGTTGCGGGGCTGTGGCATCAAAGAATCAGAATGGCCGTCCTATATGATGCCGTTCTTTGCCCTAGTCATGATTGAGAGCCGTTTGCTGCGGATGTTTGATGAGTTAAAGGCGGAACTGGGGGAAGATACTCTCTTTGAGATTGAACCGGATGATTTGAGCGAGCTAATTCAAGATAAGGGACAAGGCTACAACGTCTATATTTTTGAGAAAAGCCAGACTTTAAAGGACATCTGCCAGAACGATAAAGCTTTTGATATTGACTTTGATGCCTATCTGAAAGGATTTGACGGGGAAACGAGAGATTTGTTGGGGGTGGATGCTTTTGAGGGGGAAAAGTACCTCGATATCAAAGGAGCGATCGCCACACTGAAAGGGAAGAAGGTGCTGTTTAGCTACGTCAAAGAGTGGAGTGGCATTGACCTAAAGCCGTTTAATAACTCAGATATTACCACCCTAGAAGAACATATCAAGCGCCGTTGGGCGGATATTTCTGCGGATACAGCAGGGGAACAGTACACCCCGGATGATGTGATCGCCCTGATTGCGGAGATTATCGCGTCAAAGATTGAGGACTCAGATCGCCTACTGAAAATTTATGACTGTACCTGTGGGGGTGGAAATCTGCTGTTTGGGGTGGAAGACCGGATTAAGGCAAAGGTCAACCGCTTCACTCAGACGTTTGGGCAAGACTGGAATGATCCCCTTTACGCCCTTGCCAAGATTGAAAGTCGGTTTCGGGTGGATTCTAAAATCGAGCATGGTAATACCCTGACGGATGACAAGTTCTACAACGATGAGTTTGATGTAGTGATTGCCAATCCGCCCTATGGGGTGGACTGGAAGGGGTTTCAGAAGGATATCCGCAACGACAAGACCCAACGCTTTCAGTATTTGCCCTCGGTATCAGATGGGCAGTTGTTGTTTATGCAGCATCTGATCTCGAAGATGAATGAAACAGGTATGGGTGTTGTGGTTCACAATGGCTCGACGCTGTTTAGTGGGGATGCGGGGTCAGGGGAAAGCAAT
The DNA here is from genome assembly GCF_017746885.1 of Roseofilum sp. SBFL. Lineage (NCBI taxonomy): Bacteria > Bacillati > Cyanobacteriota > Cyanophyceae > Desertifilales > Desertifilaceae > Roseofilum > Roseofilum sp. SBFL. Next base: position 47,810 of record NZ_JAGHZH010000048.1, read on the forward strand.
ATCCGGAAGTGGATGCTAGATAATGACCTTGTGGAAGCGGTGATTCAGTTGCCGACGGATGAGTTTTTTAATACGGGGATTTATACTTATTTGTGGGTGCTGAATAAGCAGAAACTTGATGAACGAAAGGATCGGGTGATGTTGATTAATGCCAGTGAAAAGTTTAAGCCGTTGAAGAAAAATAAAGGCTCTAAGCGGAAAGAGGTGGATGAGGTGAACCGTTTAGAGATTGTGGCAACGTTGGCGCAGTGGGCAGATAATGACTATGCCAGGGTGTTTGATAAGGAGTTTTTCTATTTTAATAAGCAGGCGATTATGCTCACGAATGTCGATGAGCAGGGGAGAACGTTTGCTAGTCGCCTCCAGGAGAGTAAAAAAAGTTTGAAGCTAAACCCTATCAAGTTGGACAATGGAGAGCGATCGTTAACGGAGTTTGAGATTACGATCCCCCCTGCCCCCCTTGATAAGGGGGGTGGCGACAGCCGGGGGGATTTGGCGACCTATTTTGAGCAGGAGATTAAGCCGTTTATCAGTTCGTTGGACTATAAGGAACAGCCTTTGGTGGTGACGACGGAAAAAGAGCAATACAGCTTTGATAATGACCAAGAAACGCTGATTCAGGAGATTTTGGGTAAGCGGGAAGCGTTGGGCTGTGGCAAGATTGTGGTGAAGTCGTCGTTTAAGAAAAAGACGAAAACGAAGCCCGAAAGTATTGTAATTACGGTGGAGTTAATGCCGGATACTCAGAAGGATTATGAGATTATTCCCTATCATCGTGACCCGGATGAGAATTGGGCGGGGATTGAAGCATTTATGGCGAAGTACATCACGAAGCCGTTTGAGTATTTGGAAAATGTGGTGGGGGTGGAGATTAACTTTAACAAGGTGTTTTATCAGCCGGAGCAGTTACGGAGTGTGGAAGAGATATTAGATGATATCCAAGCTTTGAGCAACACATTAAAAGAGCTTGAGGAAGGATTTACACTATGACTTCAAGCCAACTGAAAACATATAACTCTTACTCAGAATGCGATCTTGAATGGCTGGATTCTCTACCAGAGATTTGGGAGACCAGACGCTTAAAGGATATTCTCAGCGAATGTGTCTACGGAATTTCAGATAAAACCAAAGAAGATGGAAAATATGAAGTTTTGGGAATGGGAGAGATTGAAGATGGAAGAGTCAGCTTCCCTGGAATACGCTTTGTTGATTTTGTGCAAAAGGAACTACTTTTAGCAAGAGGAGATTTGCTTTTCAATAGAACTAATAGCCTTGCATTGGTTGGAAAAGTAGGCTTGATTGAGTCTTCTGTTGAAAACATTACTTTTGCATCTTATTTAATCAGGCTGAGGGTTTCAAAAGGCAATTCTAGTAAGTTCTACTGGTATTTACTCAATAGTGAAAATTTCTTAAGCTACAGTCGGTCGAACGCAATACAAACAGCTAACCAAGCAAACCTCAGTTCTTCTAAGCTCAAGCAATTCAAGACTGTATCTATTCCATTAAGCACTCAAAAAGCGATCGCCCACTACCTCGACACCAAAACCGCCCAGATCGATCGCCAAATTGACCTGCTCACCCAAAAAGCCCAACGCTATGAGGAACTGAAGAGAGCGATCGTCAACGAAACTGTCACACGCGGTCTAGATAAGTCTGTGCCGATGAAAGATAGCGGCATCAAGTGGTTAGGCGAAATTCCTGAGCATTGGGAACTTGATCGATTGAAAAATCTAGCCAAAATAAATACTGGAAGTAAGGATACTAATAACAATATAGAGAATGGGCTTTATCCCTTTTTTGTCCGGTCGCAAACTATAGAGCGAATCAATTCCTACTCTTTCAATGGTGAGGCCATCCTAACTGCTGGCGATGGTGTTGGAGTAGGTAAGGTTTTTCATTATTTTGAGGGCAAATTTGATTATCACCAGCGTGTTTATAAAATCAGTCATTTTAGGAATTTGATAGGGAGATTTTTGTTTTTCTATATGAAAAATCATTTTTATAAGGAGGCTCTTAGGCTTAATGCAAAAGCAACTGTTGATTCATTAAGGATGCCAATGTTTGAGAATTTTCCTGTGGCTTTTGGAAGTAGAGAAGAGCAGTCAGAGATAGTTGACTACCTCGACACCAAAACCGCCCAAATAGACCAAATTATCCAAACCATCAACACCCAAATCGAAAAACTCCAAGAACTCCGTAAAACCCTAATCAACGATGTTGTCACTGGAAAAATAAAGGTGATTTAACCCATGAGTGAACTACACCTGCAAGATAAATTCCTCGTCCCGTTCATCAAAACCGAACTAGACTACCGGGAAGTCAAACCCAACACTGTTACCAACTCCCTGATCATTGAAGATGATCTACAAGAGTTCATTGCTACCACCACCCTCAACCAAAAGCCCTACGAAACCCTACTGAGGAAATACAACGGCAACGCCCAAACCCTGCTCGCCGACCTGCTCGAACTCATCCAAGAACGAATCGCCAGCAGTCGGAACATGGCGCTGTTTATCAACGCTAACAAATCCGTTACCCTACATGGCATTAAGCTCCATCTGTTCTACACCGATGACAGCGTGATTCACGATAGCGACCTATTCAAGCAAAATATCTTTTCCGTCATTCAAGAACTGCCCTATAAATACGACTATCAAGGCAAACAGATTTTTTCCTTCCGTCCTGACCTCAGCTTTTTTGTGAATGGCTTGTATCTGGGCTATAGCGAACTGAAAGCCAACTTTAGCAACCAAACCGCCAAGAAAAACGGACGGGGCAAAGTTTCCAAAGACTACTTTGAAGCCGTCAGAAAATATTACGAAATCTTCGATCAAAACCCTCATCTGAGTGAATCCGAAAAAGCCCACTACCGCAAAGACTTCCTCAAAATCTTTGAAAAAGCCATTCACATCACCACCACCGATATTGCCGAAACCTACATTATCCGCACCATTGACCAATTCTTTGACGAAGCCCTAGACACCTGTAAAAAAGGCAAATTCGATCGAGAGGACTACACCAAGAAAGTTCTACAAGACTTCAAACCCTATCCCCTGCTCAACCCTCACGCCGACAAAAAAGACAAACTGAAAGAACTTTTTAGCTACCACTACGGCAAAAGCTTCATTGAAAAAGAAATACTCTACTACAACTTCATCGAGCGGGAAGTTTGCACCATCAACGGTCGCAAAGAACTCAAAGACGAAAAAGGACAACTGATTTGCCCCCGTCCCAAACAAAAATTTGGCACAGATAAGATTCTGGCAAAAATTGACGAGTTTTTAGCACACGAACTCGAAGATGATTATTTCATTCACCAACTAGAGCAACAACTAGCCCAGGTTGCTCCAACCAAACGCGCCGAACTGATTGAAAAGCGTAAAGCCTACGCCAATAATAAAAACGTCTATTCCCTATTGCTGCAATACGCCGCCGGGTTTGGTAAATCCAATATTATTGGCTGGACAGGACTGCAACTGAAAGACCTGCGCCGCAATGGTACTTATGTTTACGATAAAGTTATGATTGTGGTCGATCGCCTCCAACTCCGCAGCCAGATTGATGCCAAAATGCGGAACATGAACATTGAAAAGTCCATGTTCCTAGAAGCCCACGACAAAAAGACCTTTCAAAAAGCCCTCACCTCGGATAAGCGCTTAGTCATCATCAACCTGCAAAAATTCCAAGACGTGCAAAAAATTCTCGATGCTGACACCCTCCAGAGACTGGCGGAACTCCGGATCGTCTTCCTCATTGATGAGATTCACCGCTCCAATAGTGGCAGCCAACACGAAGAAATGATCAATATCTTCGATGAGTTACAAACCCCTTTTGACGCAAACCGCCAATATAATCTCATCCGCACCAAGAAAAACCTACTCATCGGCTTCACTGCCACCCCAGACGATAACACCCTGGCACGCTTCGGAGAATTTAGCGGCTATGCTGAAAGCGAAAAACTGTGGGTTCCCTTCGACTCCTACACCATGAATGAAGCGATCAAAGATGGGTTTATCCTCAACCCCATCAAAAATATCGTTCCCGTTGCCTCAAAAATGCTGTTCGATCTTCCCCGCAACCCGCTAGAGGGTTTTGAGGAACCCAACTACAAAGACGTGGATAAAAAGCAAATCTATGAACAACGCGATCGCATAGACGCAATTAGTAAATATATTGCGGATTTACTCGTTAAAGATGTCTATCGACAAATCAGAGGCACAGGCAAAGCCATGTTAGCGGTGTACTCCATCCAAGCCGCGATTCTCTATACACAAGCCATTAAGCGACATTTCCAAACCTTTACCCAACAGCCCAAATACGCAAAATACGCCGATGCTCCGATCTATGTCGTCTATTCCAGCAGTCAAGACCAGCAAAGCGCTACTGGGTTAAATAATGGACTCAGCGAAGAAAAAGTCTTAGAAAACTTTGCCCTCAGAAAAAATGGCTTAATTATCGTCGTTGCCAAGCTGCAAACCGGATTTGATGAGCGGCGACTCCATACCCTATTCCTCGACAAAGAAATCAGAGGTATTGCCGCCATTCAAGCCATTTCACGGGTTGACCGCACAGCCAAATATAAAAACGATTGTAAGATCGTTGACTTCTCTTACAATAATGTCAACGTCCAAACGATCAAAGATGCCTTTGAGCATTTCTCTGATGTGGTGGTGAGTGACTTTGACCCGTTCAGCGATCGCCGGGTGCTAGAGATCCTCTTTTCAGAACTCAAAAAGTCTGGAGTATATAACCAGTTTTTTGACCTATTTCTTCACATCTTTAACGACAATGCCAAACGCAACGATCCAGAAAGCTATCTGGATTTAGAAAGCAGCATTGAAAACCACATCTGGGCCGACCCTCAGCATACCGCCGATGCCAAAGCAAAAGCAGCGCAATACTTCACCCTCCTTAACCGTATTGAGTATGTGATCGCGATCGATGAAAAGTATAAGGAACCCAGCTTTTTAGCCTTCCTACACCTCTTCAATCGGCTCTATAATCAGCACCACCGTACTGATGATATCAAAGACGCGATTGAAGTTTACTTTGACAATCAAATCGGTATTGTCGAAGTTGAAGCCCAAGAAAAGGAACCTAAGAAAAAACAAGAAACTAAAGTGGCCAAGGGTAAAGAACCGGGTCAAACTGTCTACCCATTTAATATCCTAGAAATTATTGAGTCCCGTAATGAGCAAGAGGATCTCAAAGCCGCACGCATTAAGGAATTTGAGACCAAGATTCGCGATTTCTTTCAATATGTCAGGGACTCTGAAGAGGGTAAACGCCTGATTATTAAAATTAATTCTGATGTATCTGAAGATGAAATTTATGAAGATTTTGCTAAGATTTATCGAAAGTACAAAGCCACTAAGCGGAAAACTGTAGGAGACTATTTCTTCAAAGAAATGGAAGATCTGGTGAACAAACTCTGTGATGACTTTGAGCATACGGTTAGTCACTCTAGAGCATTTTACTAAGCAGAGGAGCTGTTCCTCTATTTTAAAGGGTCTCATCTCTCATTCCCCATGACCGATCGCCAATAACCCATTCCCGGTTTAAAATAATAGATTGGACTCACATTCGCTAACACTTGGATTTATGGCCTTTTCCTCCATCTTGCGAACCTTGCGGCGATCGCCTCTTACGCAAGAGCTACTGACTAAACTCGGCGACAATCGCTCCTTAGAACTTCAGGGAATTCCCCGGTTTCCCAAGGGTTTAGTTGCGTCTGCCCTCTCCCAAGCGGAATCTCGCTCCTTGTTGGTGGTAGCGGCAACCACGGAAGAGGCGAACCGATGGACGGCGCAATTAGAAGCCATGGATTGGGATATTGTTCTCTTTTATCCCACCACGGAAGCCTCGCCCTATGAATTCAGCCCTCCGGAACCGGAGATGGTTTGGGGACAGATGCAGGTGTTGGCAGAGTTGGTTTTGGGCGATCCAGAGCGTCAACGAGCAATCGTCTGTACGGAACGGGCGCTACAGCCCCATCTGCCGCCCCTAGAAGCCTTTAAACCCTATGCTCTGCGGTTGCAAAAGGGGGATATTTGGGAGAGTAAGGCACTGGATCTGAAGTTAAGTCAACTGGGCTACGAGCGGGTGACTTCCGTGGAAACCGAGGGGCAATGGAGTCGCCGAGGAGACATTGTCGATATTTTTCCGGTGGCTTCGGAGTTGCCGGTGCGCCTGGAATGGTGGGCAACGGAGGGCGATGGGGATGCGCTGGAGAAGATTAAGGAACTCGATCCAGCCACGGGGCGATCGCTCGATCCGATCCCAGAAGTCATTTTAACCCCCACTGCGTTTACGCCTATCATTGAGGAAGCCCTCACGGATCTGGGGGTGGAAACCTTGCCGGAATTCTCCTCAGCCTATTTAGGGTTGGGCTTTGATACACCTGCTTCCCTGTTGGATTATTTACCCCAAAATAGTCTGATTGCGATCGATGAACCTGCCCAATGTGAGAGTCATAGTAATAATTGGGTCAATCATATCGAAGAGCAGTACGAAAGCTTACAAGAACTAGAAGGGGTGGGTAAAGTGCCCCCGATTCATCGCTCCTTTGCCCAGTCCTTAACTCCCGTTCAAGACTACCCTTGTCTGTACTTATCGGAACTGGCTGAAAGTAAAATAACTAACGGGCTGAACGTCGCCAGTCGCCCGGTTCCGGTTCTCCCCCATCAGTTTGCCAAACTCGCGGAAACCCTGAGAGAAGAAAGCAAAAATCGCACGTTAATCTTTGTCATTTCTGCCCAACCCTCGCGATCGGTTTCCTTGCTGCAAGAACATGATTGTGCAGCTAAATTTATACCCAATTCCAAGGACTATCAAGCGATCGACTCTTTACAAGTTCACTATACCCCGATCGCCCTCAAATATTCCGGAGTTGCCGAACTCGAAGGCTTTGTCCTGCCGACGTTTCGGATCATGGTGGTGAGCGATCGCGAATTTTACGGGCAACATAGCCTCGCCACCCCTAGCTACATCCGCAAACGTCGCCGTGCTGCCTCCAAACAAGTCGATCCCAATACCCTAAAACCAGGGGATTATGTCGTTCACAAGAGTCATGGAGTTGGACGCTTTATCAAGTTAGAAAAGCTCACAGTGAATGACGAAACCCGGGAATATTTAGTCATTAAATATGAAGATGGTTTACTTCGTGTCGCCGCCGATCAAGTAGGATCTTTATCCCGATTTCGCTCTACTGACGGCAAGCGCCCCACTTTACATAAATTAGCAGGTAAAACCTGGGAAAAGACCAAAAATAAAGTCCGCAAAAACATTAAAAAATTGGCGGTGGACTTGCTCAAACTCTATGCAGCGCGATCGCAACAAGAAGGGTTTGCTTTTCCCTCCGATTCCGCTTGGCAAGAAGAGTTAGAAGACTCGTTTCCCTACCAACCCACCCCCGATCAACTGAAGGCAACTCAGGATATTAAGCGGGACATGGAATCGCCGCGCCCCATGGATCGCTTAGTTTGTGGGGATGTGGGATTTGGGAAAACAGAAGTCGGAATTCGCGCCATTTTTAAGGCAGTGACGGCAGGGAAACAGGTGGCATTTTTGGCTCCGACAACAATTTTAACCCAGCAACATTATCACACGCTCAAAGAACGATTTGCCCCCTATCCCATTGAAGTGGGATTATTAAACCGATTTCGTACTCCTACCGAACGGAAGGAGATTCAGCAACGGTTAGCCACGGGGGAATTGGATGTGGTGGTTGGTACTCAGGCGCTGTTGAGTAAAGAGGTGAAGTACCGAGATTTAGGCTTATTGGTGGTGGATGAGGAGCAACGGTTTGGAGTGAATCAGAAGGAGAAAATTAAGGCGCTCAAAACCCAGGTGGATGTCTTAACCCTCAGCGCTACACCGATTCCACGGACGCTCTATATGTCCCTGTCAGGGGTGCGAGAGATGAGTTTGATTACCACTCCACCGCCATCGCGTCGCCCGATTAAAACTCATTTGGCGGCGTATAATTTGGAGGCAGTCCGCACTGCCATTCGCCAGGAGTTGGATCGGGGAGGGCAAGTCTTTTATGTGGTTCCCAGGGTTGAGGGAATTGAGGAGATCAGTACCCGGATTCGGGAAACGGTTCCAGGGGTGCAATTGGCGATCGCCCATGGACAGATGGCGGAAACGGAACTCGAAGCAACGATGCTCAGTTTTAGTAATGGGGAAGCAGATGTGCTGGTTTGTACCACTATCATTGAGTCGGGTTTGGATATTCCCCGCGTCAATACGATCTTAATTGAAGATGCCCAGAAGTTCGGATTGTCGCAATTATATCAGTTACGAGGGCGCGTCGGTCGAGCAGGAATTCAAGCCCATGCCTGGCTCTTTTATCCGGATCGCCGAGTATTACCGGAACCGGCTCAAAAACGGTTGCGGGCAATCCAGGAGTTTACCCAGTTAGGTTCTGGGTATCAGTTGGCAATGCGCGATATGGAAATTCGCGGAGTCGGCAATCTATTAGGTGCGGAACAGTCCGGACAGATGACTACCATTGGTTTTGAATTATACATGGAAATGTTACAGGAGTCGATTCAAGAAGTCCAAGGGCAAGAGATTCCCAAAGTTGAGGATACCAGTATCGATCTGCCGATTACCGCGTTTATTCCCGCCGATTATATCCCGGATATGGATCAGAAAATGCGAGCCTATCGCTCCGTAGCGGCGGCAAGTTGTGGTGATGAATTACGCTTAATCGAGAGGGAATGGGGCGATCGCTACGGAAGTATTCCCCAACCGGCTCAACAACTCATCCAGGTGATGGAACTCAAACAACTGGCAAAATCCCTCGGCTTTTCGCGCATTAAACCCGACGGAAAACAGCATGTTGTTTTAGAAACACCCATGGAAGAACCCGCTTGGAATCTATTAAAAGAAAAACTCGATCGCGCCAGCGATGCGGAGCATTATCGCCGCTTCCATGCTCGCTTTGTCTATACGCCTAAAAAAGTCACCGTACGAGGCTTAGGTGTATTCAAACCCAATCAACAACTGGATCAATTAATTAACTGGTTTTGCCAGATGCAAGCAGTCTTAACCCTGAATAATGAATAATTTTATCAATGAATTCTTTGTACAACTAACAGTTATGCCGAATTAGTCCCCGCTCTAATGTTTGAAGTGAAGTCGAGAACCGATAAAATCAACAAATTGCTCTCTGGATGGAAATTTCTCGTAGTAGAAATCTGGGTCTCGGAATTTGATTAAATGGAGCCGATCGCATTCTGACTGAGTATGTTATACTACGGAGTGATTTCTACTTAAGCGTGCATCTTTGTTTTTTGCTTTAAGAGATCGTTTCTGCTTCTGAACCCATTGATAAAAAGCCTAAATTGAAGTACCAATCGACAAAAGTTTTTGATGGATTTTCTACTTGCTTTCGACAGTGGCGATCGCAGGGGTCACATTGTCATTTTTTACACGGTTATAGCGTCTCGTTTAAGGTTTGGTTTGAAGGAGAGCTAGATTGTCATTGTTGGGTATGGGATTTTGGCGGTATGAAAAGAGCCAGGACTCAAATTGATGGCATGAATCCCAAAGCATGGATGGAGTATATGTTCGATCATACGGTAATTGTAGCAGAAGATGACCCCTATTTACCGAGTTTTTATCAACTACAAGAACAGGGAGTGATTCAGCTTCGAGTGCTTCAAGCAGTCAGTGCAGAAAAGTTTGCCGAGTTGGTGTTGACTAAGCTTAATGAATTTGTGCAGACGGAAAGTGAAGGTAGAGTAAGAGTTAAGCGTGTTGAGTTTCGGGAACATGAACGAAATTCTGCTGTAGTGGAAAGCAATTAATGATTAATAATTACGGTGAATATCCATGGTGGTGTATTCGTAAGTTTCCCTTTCCATGGCTAAATTCTAAGCACCGGGAGGCGATCGCCTTGCAATTATATCTTAGTAGGATGCAGCCATTTATGAAATAAACGGGTTAATCTCGGCATAACAACATAAGCCAATAAAACAACGACTAATCCGGTCATAATGGCTTGGCGGAGGAGAAAGTGGAGGGCAGATAAATGAGGGGTAACCAGATAACCCAAGATTGATGAACAAACAAAAACTCCCAGCCAAGTAACTAAGACTGTTTTATACTTTGGAGGAGGAGAAGAGATGGTATTGGGGAGAGAAACCAGCGCTTCTAATCCAGTGAGAATCTGTACATCTTCTTGCTTTTCAGTCAGGGGTTGAGCGCGTTCAATCCATTCTTTTCGCTCGGGCGATCGCAGCCAGTGACAGAGATTGTGATAGCGATCGAAACGGAGAATAATCACATATTCCTTTCTCGAACCTGATTGAGGTCTGAGAATAGTTACCCCCTGATGACCCTCAAATTCTCTGGCCACTTCAGAAACACCTTGCAACCACTCTTCATACCCAGATTCGCGACCTGGGCGAATATAATGGGAAATGACGGCAGTCACTTGTTGATTTTGGTTATTTGGGTCATTCATATTCATTAAGTCCAGGACTACAGCCAGAAGAGTATCAATCATAGAGCTGGTAGTAGGAGAAAAATTAGAAATAAAAGACTTCAAATCTATCCTGGGTAATAGCTCTAAATAAAGTCACTTTTGCCCCTCGATACAAGGGTTTCATTTCCCTGAATCTTGTCTCTTTTTCTGAGCGCCCATAAGGGCCACTTCCCCGTAGAAGAATAACTGTTTCATCTATAAAAACCAGGTTTTCTGGGTCTATATCTCTAATTTTCTCCCAATACTCCACTCTCAATTTTTGCACCCTTTCCGTCTCTGCTTGAGTACCATACCTCGTTAGTATGCATTAGTATCAAGCATTTAAGGATTTGATGCTATCCTACCTTGCCCTGCTGCCTTGTAGAAATCCCTGCCAGCGCCGCCAGGTTCCTCGTACATAATGCCACTGTTGGTAGGTGTGGTAGTTGACATCCTCCCCAGCCTAAAGGCGTGGGGATTCCCCTCATCACTAAGGAGACTTCCTCTTTCTACGAGTTCCCTTGCTTGGAACTGTTTCCCATTCCAAACAGAGGGGATTCTCTCGGGAGGCGTTACTTTCCGTCTG
>NZ_JAGHZH010000049.1:0-72439 GCF_017746885.1 Roseofilum sp. SBFL
ATGGCAACGATCGGAATTGCAGCGAAACATTGCGGAAACAGAGAATTTAGCCAATGCAGCTTTAAATCAATTTGAGTCTGGTGAAAGTCAGTTAGATGCGTTGATGACAGCAATTGAATCAGGGGAGAGGTTGAAGGAGTTGGTTAAACATACCCCCGATTTAGCCAGTTATCCTACTACACTGCCGTTCTTAGCGTTGCAGAGAATTAATAGTGAGATAAGAAATAAGAACAGGTTTCTCAGCAATGATGTTGTTGAAACCGACGATACATTTTTTACTCCAGATAGTCAACATATCATTTCAGCCAGTCATGCGTATGGAAAAATAACCATCTGGAACCAAGCGGGACAGATTATTGCAGAATGGGAAGATCCACAAAACAAGAAAATCCAGTATGTTTCTATTAGCCCAAATGGAAAGTATATTGCTACAGTCAATTCAGGACACTCAATTCATATTTATAATTTGAATGGAGACCTTGTTTCTAGTGAGAAGCTGGCTGACTATTTTTGGCAAGCAGATTTCTTCTCAAGGGAGCAACGTATAGATCCACGTATAGTTGAATTTAGTACCAAAAGTGATTATATTGCCATAGCTGATACTTACTCATCCAAAGTACAATTTACTGATTTTTCAGGTAAGCTTATTAAAGAAATTGAAAGCAATGCAGAAGGCACAATATATAGTATTAAATTTTACCCGAATGGCAAAGAAGTGATCATTGGTAATGCTGTGGGTGTTTTAGAAGTATATAACTTAGAAACGCTGAATAAAATCAAGACGATTAAAGCACATGATTCTAGAATCATAAAAATTGAAATTAGTGCTGACGGGAATCGAATTGCTACGTTAGGTATTGATAATGGAGATTCTGGGCAACCTGAATATGTATCTAAACTTTGGAATATATCTGGAGATAAAATATCAAATTTGAATTCTTCTAAGGTACTTAATTGGAATGCCAATCTTGGAGATATTGATTTCAGTCCTGATGGTCAACAAATCTCCACAGTACATCCAGGACTTGGATTACTCAATACTTATAATTCTCATTCCGGGGAATTAATTAGACAGACTACAATAAATAGATTATCTGGGTTTGGTTTAAGTTATAGCCCAGATGGTAGTGTCATTGGCGTTGCTGGAGAGCCTGGAATTCAATTTATCAGTGCATCTGATAATATATTTCAAGAATTACCAATAAATTATGAACGCATAGACCCAAGAGGATATAAGGAGAGCAGTTTAGTTAATCTTCAATATACTGATGATAGCAAATACTTATTTGCTACAGATGCTGGCAATCGTGTTTTAGATATTTGGAATTTGGAACAGCTTAACCCTCGAAGACTGGAGCTAGATAGCTCCAGATGGATGACTCTTTCTAGAAATGGTAAGAATTTAATTGAATTTCATAATAGTAGTATTAGTGTTTTTTCACAAAAAGGTGAATTAATTTCGACATTAAAAGGGACATATGAAAACAGAGATGATGAGACAGAAAATGATAGTTTTTTCACTGTGTTTAGCCACCTCTTGGGTAACGGATATGTTTTCCCCGATTACTATAGCTCCAGTTATAATGGCAATGTAATTGTCACGATGGGAAGGGGTTGGAATAGTGTTCCAATTGGAACACGGCCAATCTATTTATGGGATTTGACACAAGAAAGTTTTAAGAAAGTACAAGACAACTCAATAACTCAAGTAGCAGAACGAGTTGTAATTAGTCCAGACGGAAATTACATTGTTGCTCTTGATAATACAGGAGGTGGCTTTATGGGATACCTATTGGATGGATCTGGCAACTTAATTTATGACCTAGATGTTAAGGACATTCAAGAAACTGAAGAAGAGGCCGATAATTTGTTTTCAGGAATAGGGATTCTGTTATCTCATAATTTTTCGGAAACTCGTCATTTTGATGAAAATCTCTCTTATAAAGAGATTAAAGTTATTCCCATTATGCAAGTTTGGAAAAACTCGACGGCAATTCAAGCAGGCTTTCAACCTGGAGATCTTCTTCTAGAAGTGGATGGCAAACCTGTGTCTGAATTTGAAGATCCTCTAGACACCTATCAGATCTTGAATGGAGAACTAGGAACTATTGCTAAACTAAAGATTAAAAGAGGTATTGAAATACAAGAATTTAGTGTTGAACGTGAAAATTTACAATATCCAATATCTAATCAATTCATTATAGGCGATCATGGAAAATTTAGCCCTAATAGTAAATATTTGTTGACATGGATGAGAGGGGAGAAATTATTATTTTTGCGAGATTTAGAATCAGAAGAACAAGTTACCTGGAATCATCCAGCAACGATTCTGAATGTCTATCCTAGTCCTGACAATAAACTGATTGCAATTACTGGCACGGATTATACCATCAGCCTATTAGATTATTCCGGTAACCTAATTCGCTCCATTAAAGTCCAACAATCTCCCAATGACTTAGCATTCAGTCCTGATGGCGAGAGAATCGCTTTTTTAGGACATCCTAATGAACTGAGTATCTGGAATTTAGCGGGAAAGATGCTGGCTAAATATACCATTCCGGAAGAAGGTGCAGGATTAGTTAGATTTGCTCCTGATGGAAAATCGCCGGAAACACTTTGGTTCTTGATATTAGGCAGTATATCTTTCCCATCTCTATGAGTCGATGAGACTATCTCAACTACCAGTATCCCATTACAGGGTATACGGTGGCGATCGCCCCAACTGTAATAAAATAGAGTATCACTCCTACTCAACCGCCCTCTTGTCGTGACGCGCCAACCCCACGATCAATTTGCCAAGCAGTACCTCAAAGAACTACTCGAACCCCTGGGAGAAGTAGAAATTAGTCGGGAAATTTCAGGGGAAGCTCTGGCTATTGACCTGATTTTCGAGCCATCCCCTAAACCACCAAACAACCCTCCAGCCTTGGGTTTACTCTCTCAACTGGCTTCTACGCCTTGTTTACTAGAACCCTATCGCAACTGTCCCAGCAACCCAGAAATTCGCAACTGTATTCTCAAGCTTTTCCATGTCCATGCAGAACTGCAACGTCAAGCCAAACGGGAGCAGCGAACCCTGGAGGAAGAGCAATTGCCTCGATTATGGATTTTAACGCCAACTGTTTCTGAGAAAGTATTAGAAGGATTAGGCGCTCGTCCTGACTTAAAACAATGGTGTGCAGGAGTACATCTTTTAGCAAAAACACTCAAAGCGGGGATTATTGCCATCAACCAACTCCCGGAAATCCCAGAAACCTTATGGTTAAGGATGTTGGGAAAAGGAGGAACACAGAAAAGAGCCATTGAGCAAGTGCTGGAACTACCCATAGAACATCCTCAACGGCGAAATATTCTACAGTTAGTGGGGATATGGCGGATTAATGTTGCCAGTAAAATAGAGTTAGACACAGAAGAAAGGGAGTTGATTATGGAATTATCACCAGCCTATCTAAAATGGCGAGAAGATACAATTCAAGAAGGGGTTCGACAAGGACTCCAACAAGGACTCCAACAAAGTGTTCAGCGACAACGCTTGATGCTTGAAGCTCTTTTAAGAACTCGGTTTGGTGAGTTGGATGAGGCGATTTTGGGCATTATTGACTCTCTGTTAGTCTTATCTCCCGATGAGTTTATGCCTTTGTGTTTGCAGTTATCCCGTGAGGAGTTGTTGGAGCAATTTGGCGATCGCCAATCTTAAGTATTGCTAGTCTAAATGAATTGTGCAACAGGAAATGCCCTCTCCCACGGGATTCTTGACTTTCCCCTTCTCCTGGGGGATGAGGGGCAGTCGCTTCGCTACGGGAGGACACTACTGAAACCTTGAATGTTTTGGTGTGGGAGCGTCTGGCTCCCAAGCGTCTTAACTCTTCCTCCCTCTATTGAGCAGGAAAGACTCCTGGACGGACAGTTAAAGGTAAAGACCGATCGCCACGACGGATTAACACGTTTAAAGAACTACCCACTTGGGTATTTTGTACTGCTTGTTGAATTTCCGTGGCTTCCCTCATCGGTTTACCATCGATTTCGGTAATCACATCTCCAGCGCGGATACCAGCTTGAGCTGCTGGAGATTGGGGCATTACTTGCACAATTAAAACCCCCTGCTCTGCGGAGATCTTAAAGCCACTATTCGGATTTTGATTAATTTCTTTTTGCAGATCTGGCGTTAGGGTGACCATTTGAATGCCAAGGTAGGGATGGTCTACTTGACCTTTACTGACCAGTTGATCGGCAATGTTTTGGGCTGTATTGATGGGAATGGAAAAGCCTAAGCCTTGGGCCCCTTGAATAATGGCGGTATTAATACCAATAACTTCCCCATTTTGGTTGAGTAGGGGGCCGCCAGAATTACCGGGGTTAATGGCTGCATCGGTTTGAATAAAGCTCACTCGTTTATCGGGAATCCCCACTTGGGCGCTAGAGCGACCGGTGGCGCTGATAATGCCTACGGTAACCGTATTGTCTAAACCGAGGGGGTTACCAATGGCGATCGCCCATTCACCGGGCTGTAAAGTATCCGAATTCCCCAATTTTACCGTGGGTAGATTTTCTCCTTCAATCTTGACAACTGCTACATCAGTGACTGGGTCTGTACCTAAAACTTTTCCTTCTAAGGTGCGTCCATCTTTGAGCGTCACATCTACGATATCTGTGCCCTCAATCACATGGGCATTGGTTAAAATCATACCTTCTTCATTAATAATAAATCCTGAACCTGACCCTCGAACTTCTCGTTCTTGGGGCATGGGAGTTGAACCACCAAAGAAGCGCCGGAAAAAGGGATCGTTGAAGACATCCGGGACTTGTTGCGTGACAATCCGGGACGCATCAATGCGAACAACCGCAGGACCAACATTTTGTACAACCTGACTGACAAAACTATCATTACTGGTGGGCACTAATGGAGCCGTTGTGCTTGAAGGAAGGGCTGAGACAGTCGTAGAGGTTTGTTGAGTTGAAGTGGATAAATTTGGCGATCGCGATAAAACCTGAGTCCCAACTAAAGTGAGCGTACTGCCCAAGAGCATTAGGGTAATGTAGATGAGGGGTTGTTTCCAGGGGGCTGGAGTTGCCGGTTTATCGGATGGATAGGGATTGGTCATGGGTCACACTCTGGCGATATCAGGTTAAGTCAATGCTGACCGTTTAGCTTTATATTATTAGGTTAGCGATTTTGTCGGTTGATTGGCTGTTTCGGTTAACCGCACTGGGAGAAGATGCGGGGGCACTCCAGATGCGCAGATTAATCACTACGCCTTATGCTATAGGGGCCAAAATTCTTCATCAGATTGATCGGATGAATTCCGATCGCCACTTCCGCCATTCAACGTAGCAATTTGACGTTGATAATCATTCGGATCGAGTCCCTTACCCATGGCTGCAAATTCTGGATCGATCGCCTGTTCTAAAGCTTGAACTCGATCGTTAGTATGGGGATGGGTGCTGAGAAAGGTTGGTCTAGAGGGCGATCGGCCTAATTTTTTCATGAAGTCTACCATGCCAATTTGGGCATAGCCTGCCGCTGTCATCATATTCAGTCCCACTCGATCTGCTTCATATTCGGCTTCCCTAGAATGGGGTAAACGCAGGGCAATTTCTACTCCTAAGCGTACGATCTGGCTTTGATCGACTCCCGCAGCAGTTGCTAACCCATTGGTTAGAGCGACGCGACGCATTTGGTTAATGGCATGACGTTCGGTGATATGGGCAATTTCATGACCGATGACGCTCGCTAATTCGGCTTCGTTTTCAGCTTCTTTCATCAGTCCGGTGTGGAGATAAACAAAGCCGCCCAGGGTAGCAAAGGCATTAACAGAATCATCATCAACGATTTGGAATGTATACCGATAATTTGATGTGGGTGGACGGTAACTTTCTTTCGCCAGCCGTTGCCCAATGCGATCGATGTAATCCGTTAATTCAGGATCGTCATAGATTCGGACTTCTTGGCTAATGAGTTGCTGGTTAATTTGTTTGCCTAGGGCTATTTCCTGGCGATCGCCTAAACTGGTCAGTTGCACATATTGAATCACATCTGGAAGAATATCCCAAATCGAAAACCCTTGGCTCATTTGGGGACTCCCCACCCAAATTCCCAGGGCAACCCAAAGGGAAATCACGGGATAAATCCATCGCCGAAGCTTCAATTTCTTCATAAGACTTAACATAGCCATCATTCACCGTCACGCAGATGTCCTTAGACGCACCCACCTCTTCAAAGGTTGCTTGAAGCTCTAGAGTTCGATCCTGAGGAAAGTTTTCTATCTACACTTTAATGTAATGTACAGTCTAGTTTTAGGGAATCAGGACTCTCAAGGGTTGTCTTACATCAAGGCGAAATAGGGGTAATTCATTGCCCCTATTGTCGTGAATTGATTGTTCTGGTATTGCATAAAAGAGTGTCCAATTGAGGTTGAGCCACAGAAAGTTAGTTGAGAATAGCTAGATCAATCGTCCCCTTCTACTGGAGACACCACAGTTACGGCTAAGAACAGGAGTCCCACACTGGCTACTCCTAAGAGCAATACGAAAATTAAACGTTTAACCCATTGAACTAATCCGCGATCGACAGACGCTATTTTCTGTAACGAATTCGGCTCAACTTGCAGTTCTAGCCTATCCGCAGAAACGGCAGGGGGAGGGGTGGAATAGGATAATTCTCTCATGGCAGTTTGACCCAAGATTAAGGGAATAAAAATAAGCAATGACTCGTTTTATTCCTGACTAACTGATGTGGTTATCTTTTTTATCCTATGATATCATCTTCAGGAATTGTTTTCCATCTGGTTTTTTACTAATTGACGGCTGATATAGATTCGGATCACTTGAAAGTCTTGCTGGGTAACTGGAATAGACAATATAGCGCTTCACACTCTAGCAATAGTCTGTATCACTTAAGGTCTAAGGCTTCAAGCTGAACTCCATAAGAAGAGAGATACACTATAGAAGACAAATAGAGCAGCAAGTCAAGAGTTTCAGTCTCTAATTCATATCAGACATGATTGGATAAAAATTGGGTTTAAATTAAGTTAGAATTACAGGAAAAACAACTTATATCTATAGTAACAAGTTTATTGGCACATGGGGATCAATTTTAAGAATTCTCAAAATAACGATCGATATCGGTTAAGTATCCAAGCTTATTGCCGTCCATTTAAGCAGCCCTTGCATACCCATCATGGCGTGTGGCGCGATCGCCAAGGGATTTGGATTCAGTTGCGCCGGATCGACGAAGAAGAATCGAACGATCGCGGTTGGGGAGAAATTTCCCCCTTACCTGCGTTTGGGTCAGAAAATGTTACAGAAGCTTTACAATTTTGTCAGTCGTTTGGTGGTCAAATTACCGAGGAACAGATTCGTTCTATTCCCGATCGTTTCCCTGCCTGTCAATTTGGTTTTGAGTCAGCCTTAATCGATCTACACAATTGGGAAGCGCCGCCTAATTTAACTCAGGTTTGTGGCTTATTACCGACAGGAAAAGCCGCCCTCGACCTCCAATTGCCAATTTGGAATCAAGGCTATCAAACATTGAAATGGAAAATAGCGGTAGCAGAGATTTCCCAAGAATTGAACGATTTTCAAGACCTCTTATCGATGCTTTCAGATGGGATAAAACTGCGCTTGGATGCTAATGGGGGACTCACGGAAACTCAGGCCCATCAATGGTTGCAAGCCTGTGCAGATCGGCCGGTGGAATTTTTGGAACAACCTCTAGGGATATCTGAGTTTGAGGCTATGTTAGCCCTCTCTCAGGAGTATCCAACCCCTTTAGCTTTAGATGAATCGATCGCCACCTGGCAACAGTTCCTAAACTGTTATCACGCAGGATGGCCAGGAGTTATGGTTGTTAAACCCGCAATTTTAGGCTTTCCCTCCCGGTTGATCGAGTTTTGCCAAGCTTATCGAGTGGATATGGTTCTCTCTTCTGTCTTTGAAACGGCGATCGCCCGTAAAATGCTCCTCAGATTAGCGGCGACTCTTAACCTACAGCGTGCCCTTGGATTGGGAACCGATCGCTGGTTCGAGGACTGAGGGGATGGGGGGATGGGGCGATAGGGAGACACGGGAACGCGGGGAGATTCCCTATTGCCTCTTCCCTGTTGCCTCTTCCCTGTTGCCTCTTCCCTGTTGCCTCTTCCCTTCCCTCAAATTCTTACCAAATGTGGAGACTCTGAGCGCAACCGTTGCAAAATCTGCTTTAACACCATCGCTGTCCAATCTATATCCGCTTCAGTGGTTTGTTTACCCAACGTGAAGCGAATGCCGCCGATCGCCTCCCGATCGGAATATCCCATCGCTTTTAAAATTGGACTTGGAGAAAGTTTCCCACTATGACAAGCCGAACCTGCACTAATCCCAATTCCTGCTAAATTCAGTTGCCGTACTAAGGTTTTGCCCGTAATTTCCCGAGTATCTTGCCAACATAAGCTTACGTGATGAGGTAAGCGATGCCAGCGATCGCCCGTAGGGACTAAGCCCTCAATATCCACCAATTGCTCAAAGAGGCGATCTCGCAACCGCCTTAACCGCAGCATTTCTTCTGGTAACTCTTCACTAGCTAATTCCGCAGCTACCCCAAAACCAGCGATCGCCACCGTAGCCTCTGTTCCCGAACGTAATCCCCGCTCCTGTCCACCTCCACCGATTAAGGGATGCAACTGAACTCCCGGTCGCACATACAACGCTCCCGTTCCTTGAGGACCATAAATCTTATGACTCGACAACGACAACAAATCTACCGGCAAACTGGCCACATCTAAAGGTAATCGTCCTGCCACCTGTACCGCATCTGTGTGAAAAACGATGCCATGGGCTTGTGCAATTTTTCCCAACTCCTCAATCGGTTGTAAGGTTCCCACCTCACTTTGACCATAGATAACCGAAATTAACACCGTATCCTTACTAATAGCCGCTTCTAAATCCGCCGGATTGATCCTGCCCTGGCGACTCACCGGTAAACGAGTCACCCTCCATCCCCGTTGCTCTAAAAATTGGGCCGGTTGGGCAACAGCCGAATGCTCCACACTGGAAATAATTAAATGTTGCGGTTGAGTATATTGCCCAGCAATCCCCATCAGGGCTAAATTATCAGACTCTGTGCCACCAGACGTAAAAATAATCGATTCGCTAGAACTGGCTCCAATTAAACCAGACACCTGCATTCTGGCTAATTCTAATACCGTCGCTGCCCGTTGTCCCCAACTATGTAAACTGGACGGATTGCCCCATTGATGAAGCAAAATCTCCTGCATGGCAGCGATCGCCTCTGGGCGTGTTGGGGTGGTAGCACTATAATCCAAATAAATTTGCATAAGTGGGTTCAGTAGCGTCGGGATCTCCTCTCTTCAGCTTAGTATGGTTTGACCGCTGTGTGTCAATTGGCATCTTCGGCTAGAGATTGGATAGACTAAGCAAGGTGATTGCCATACGGGACTTTGATTACCTGAGTCCGAAAATTTAGGCGACAGGGAGCAGGATCGCCAATTGATCTACCTATGCTTAACAATGATGGAAATTTTGGCTAAACAACAACATAAACAGGGAATTCGGTGGTTGATGGGATCGGGGGCGATCGCCGCAATTTCTGTTTTCAGTCTTCTGGCTTATACCTCAATACTTCAACGTACCCCTTCACCCGTGAAAGTCACGACAACAGCGATTGAATCCGGTTCACTAGAGCAGACGATTAATGAAAGTGGAATCGTGCGATTGGGCGATCAACAAACGATCAAAGCCCCTGATGATAGTACAGTCGAGCAAGTGTTAGTCACTGTGGGTGAACAGGTACAGGCTGGAGAGGAAATCATTCGGTTACGCAATCCAGAACGGGAAACTCGTTTGCAAGCACAACTGACTGAAATCGAAGAAACGATGGTTCAGTTGGCACACGATCGACAGAAGGTGCAAGCAGCCGAACAGACATTAGAAACAACCCAACGACAACTTCAGATTCACACGTTGGAATTGGAAGAAAAACAGTTAAGGTTAGAACGTCACCAACAACAGGTGCAGGAAAAACAAGCGGATTTAGCCGATAGTCAAGAAGAGTTAGAAAATCTACTAGAATTAGAGGAGAAGGGATTTATTTCTGGAGATCAATTGCGAAGCCAACGCCGAAAGGTGAGAGATGCTGAAATTGCTGTGCGTGAGGCCCAATTAACAGTAGAAACAGAAACCCTCATCTTAGAACGGCAGAAATTAGAACAATCTAATCAACAGCAGACGGCGATCGCAAGTGCCACTTCTGAACTGCAAAATGCCCAACTTGCTGTCAACAGAATCCAACTGCAACTGCAACGACAAGAGTTAGAGTTACGCAAAATTCAACAAGAACTGCAAGATACCCTGATTACTACTCCCATCAATGGCGTAGTTTTACGGGTGAATGTTAATAATGGTGAGGGAGTCACACGGGGGCATGAGTTATTAACCCTGGGAGACCCCACCCAGGAATATGTACGGCTGAGTTTATCCACCCTGAATGCAGCCAAAGTACGCTTGAATCAACCTGCTCGGATTACGATTATTGGTCCGGATTCCCCAGTTTATGACGGTCAAGTCGTGGCGTTATCTCCCCAAGCGATCTCCGTCTCCGACTCTCAAGGCTCGCCAGGTGGACTGGCGACTGTATCAGCTATCATTCAACTCAATCAGTCCACAGGAACTTTGATTCCGGGAAGTCAGGTCAATGTGGAAATTATCCTCGATCAGCGCCAAGATGTGGTGGTGGTTGGTTTAGAGGCGTTACAAAGGTCAGGCAAAATGACGTTTGTTTGGGTCAAAGATGAGCAGGGTTTCGCCCAAAAACGAGAAGTGACCCTAGGTTTAGAAGGCTTAGATACAGTAGAAGTACTATCTGGTTTAACACCAGGGGATAACGTGATTCTACCCAATCCAGATCTAAATTTGGAACCGGGAACCCCTTTAGAGACCCAATCGAGTTAGGATGGGTGACTTAAGATTCTCCAGGGGAGGTATGTTGGATGACTCGATAGAGAAGCCAGAGGGTGACGGTTACACCAACGAGTTCAGCGGCGATCGTATTCATCATTGCTTGTAGGGCAATCATATTCATAGGCACAATAATAGAGCCGGGATTAACAACCGCAGCTCCTGGCATAGGCGTATAAATGGTTGAGGCTCCAGGAGGCAAGGATAACATCCGGAATAATAAGGTTCCGACTCGCCAGAGAGCCACAATCATCGCGCAAGTCATGCCACACAAATTGGCTAGAATCCCAATCCATAGACTACGACGAATTTGAGCCTTAGAGGGGCGCAATTCTGGATTTTTGAGTTGATCGGACAATTGAGTGTAATGAAAACACCAATAAATCGTAAAAATTAAGGTTAATAAACACCCATAGGCTAGAATTGTACCTAGCCAAGCATTACCCGCTTGTGCAGAGTTCGGTCTATTGTCAAATAACAAGACAAACAGCAAAATAACAATGGGTATGATTCCTAAACCAAGTTGTACCCAAAAACCAATCCATCCCAATCGATAAAATTCGCTGGCAATTTGGTGGACATTAGGTTTAGAAGGAGGTAGCGGATCAAACATAAATTTAGGAAAGCAGAGACTATGATCGATAGTGTACAAGGAACAGGAAACTCGAGAGAATTAGATCCTTACTTCTTTAACTTCTAGAGAATTCGTTTATCTTAAAAACTATGTCAGGATGCATCTAGGGACATCATAACTGCAATGAGGCCGTCCACAGTGAGCGTAAATACTCCTCCTTATCTTGTCCTTAAAACCCCTTCATCAATTCGCCATCTTTCATTAGCGGGCAATCAGTGTTGGACCATTGGACGCACTCAAGACAATACCGTCGTGTTGTCTGATCCATGGATCTCGCGTAACCATGCCATGATCCAACATACAGACACGGGAACAGTTTATTTAATCGATCTTGGAAGTCGTAATGGAACGTTTGTCAATGGTCGTCGGGTGAATGTGCCAGTCACCCTACAAGATGGGGATCATTTGATGTTTGGCCAGACTGAGGCCCACTTTCACGATCCCTTGGCGGTTCCAGACCCAACCTTAGATTTGGAAGATATAGAAGAGAATTCCCATGTGACGGCGGCTTTACATGTGCGTCGGTTGATTTCGGTGATGGTGGTTGATATTCGCAATTTTACCGGTTTGACTCAGCAGATGGATGATGTCACTTTATCAACGATGATGGGCAATTGGTTTCGCAATGTTGGCAAGATTCTCCGCAAGTATGATAGCTGGGTGGATAAGTATATTGGGGATGCGGTGATGGCGGTTTGGTTTCATGGTACGGAGGGGGTAAACCAAATGGAGGTGATGAAAATCCTCTATGCTCTCCATCAACTGCATCAGATGACCCAGAAGTTGGCCAAGGAGTATCCTTTGCCGTCACCGATGCGTATTGGAGCTGGAGTAAATACGGGATATGCCATGGTGGGCAATACGGGAAGTGGCGATCGCCCGGATTATACAGCTTTAGGAGATACCGTTAATGCGGCTTTCCGACTCGAATCTTGTACGAAGCAAATTCAGAAAGATATTGCTCTAGGTAAAACAACTTATCAGTATTTGTTTAGTGTGGGAACGAATCCGACTCTATTTGAAAAACATATGGTGCAACTGAAAGGGTATGAACATCCTGCTGTTACCTATGGCTGCTCGTTTTCTCAATTGCAGGCATTTTTGCTTAAATCCCCTAAATTTCACTGATGCATGGCATCAATGGGCCAAATCAGTCCCATAATAGGTAATGATGGCTGTGTCATGGTTTAGTAATAACTGATTAATAAAGGAGGAATGATGCCCATGAAACGATTGCTGTGCCTATTCTCTGCTTTCGTGATTTTGCTTGCCACTCTGATGAGCGTTAATACAGCACCTGCTACGGCTGGGGCTTTGACAGTTTCAAGTGTACAGCCTATCTTGGCCGAGGCTAATGTGCGCAATAAGGCCGATGATAAATTGGCGGAAATAGGCGATCTCATTGATTTGAATAACTCTAGTGTCCGATCTTTTCTAGATCTCAAAGGATTTTATCCAGTCTTAGCAACCAAAATTGTGAACAATAGCCCTTATGGGAATGTGGAAGAGATTCTGGACATTCCTGGGTTGAGCGATCGCCAAAAAGCTAGACTTGAAGCCAATTTGGATAAGTTCACCGTTACTGAACCCACAGAAGCGTTTGTCTATGGACAAAATAATGTGAATAACGGTAACTATGACTAAGCACAATTGCTGAAACTAAGAGGTTGGGATCATTGTATAGATGACTCCTCAACCTATCCGATCCTCTGATTCAGGTTCAGGATCAATTTTTAAAGTTTTTTCTCCCCCAGTCTCTTTCTCTATAGATTCACAAGAGGCTGGGATTTTTCTGTCTTTTGCTCTGGTTACACAATTGAGAACGTGCTATACTGAAAACAATTGATAAGTTATTGAACTCAATAAAGATCAAAAACGCGTACAATTGTGAAATATCTGTTACCTACGCTACTGAATTCCGGAAACCACCTGAACTATACTAGGATGCTGCCGATTCTAAGTCCTACTCGGTCAAATCCCGTTGCGACGAACCCGGTTAGGTGTCCTCAGTTCCCTGGCCAAGCAAGAATACTAGGGTCGGAATATCCTTACTTTCCTAGCTAGAAGGTTCTGGTTACTGGTATCTATCAATTAATCAGCAAAATTGCTCCTTGTAGAGTATGAGCGTTAGCGCCCTCCAGTGTCTCCTGTACTTTCAGGAGAACCATTGTCAGGAGGTTCGTACCCTTTGAGCAGTTGAATCGCATCTTGATGGGGGGGATCAACCCGATCAACAGAGGAATTGGCCCAACTTGGTTGTGAACAACTGGCGATCGCTAATGCTCCCGCTAGGAGGAGAGCTGTGTATTTGTCAAGGCTTAACGGTGTCCTCATACCCATAACCCTAGTTAATGCGAGACCTACTTTCCATTATACTGGCAATTTCACTGGCAGTTTTACCGAATTTAACAAATATTGTCAATTGGTCAATCCTGAAGATTCCGTAGATATACGGTTTCACCTTCAGAAGGCTTACGATAGCTCTAAGTGCCACACCTCAAAATCAAGTCTGAGGATTTACGTAACCTTATTCTTTTATTCTGACCCGTTCGCTCAAACCCGGAAATCCTAAAGCTCTAATTGTAAAGATTTGATACAACTTTAGGGATTGCTCTGATGGGAAGACGCAAGAAAATACTGATTTTTACCCTGGATCTTGGCTTGGTACATCGCTTGATCGGCAGATTTGATCAACACCTCAAGACTCTTGCCATCTTGAGGATATACACTAATACCCAAACTTAAAGTGATTTTGAGATCCGCTCCTTTGAGAGTTAGGGGTTGAGTCACGGCCAAAATAATCTTTTCCGCAACCCGAATAGCTACAGATCGACTGGGAATTTGGGGTAGTAAGACTGTAAACTCATCTCCTCCGAGTCGAGCGACTGTATCACTTCCACGCAAACAACTTTTCAGGCGTTTAGCCACTTCCTTAATCACCAAATCCCCCATATCATGGCCAAAGGTATCATTAATATTCTTAAAGCCATCTAAATCCAGGAAGAAGGTCGCTAGCATTTTTTCATTGGCCTGAGCATAAACGAGCGCTTCTTGCAGTCTCTCTTCAAACAACTTACGATTGGCTAAACCGGTCAGTACGTCATGATTAGCAATATGGCGCATCTGGTCTTCTGAGAGCTTCAATTCATCATTGTGGCGTTTGAGATCTTCGGCTAATCGCTCTAATTCCGCTTCCCGTTCTTTTTGTTGAGTAATATCGCGGATCACACCCACTAGAAATGAATTACCCCCAGCATCCCGATGAAGCGATCGCTTAGTTTCAATTACTCGGTGAATTCCCCCAGCATCCGTAAATCCCTCTTCTTGTTGGGTACTTTCCTGAGTTACAAACAGGCTCTCATCTTGTTTCCAGAATTGTTCTGCTTCTTCAGGTGCAAACAAATCATAATCCGATTTATCCATTAACACTTGCAAGGGATAGCCCACTAACTGAGCGTAGGCTTGGTTTAAGACAATCCAACGATGGTTTTGATCTTTGACAAAAATGGGATCGGGAATCGTATTAATAATTCCCTGGAGAAATTCTGTAGAGCGCTTAAGTTCTCCTTCCTGATGGGCAAAATGAATCAAAATCATCAGGGATGAGCCAACAAAGCCGAACAGAGGTGGAATGAAGGGAAACCACCAGCGAGCCAGAAACAGAACATAGCTGGTGAGACAGAGCGTTCCTAGGGTGACTCCTGAACTGAGGGTTAATTGGAAGGGTCTTCTCAATTTCCAGGCTAGAATAGAGCCTAATCCTGACCAAGCGAAAATCCACAAGCCTTCAATAGGATCGGGTAAGGTTCGGATTGCAGTCTGTTCTCCAGTAGCCAGATCTAAAATAAAGCTAATTAAATTGGCTTGAGCTTCAACACCAGGGACGGGATCGGGGTTACTGTAGGGAATAGGAACAAAATCTTTGAGGCTAATGGCAGTTAAACCAATTAAAACCAGGCGATCGCGAAATAACTGTGGATCAACTTCTCCATTTAAAACCTCAGACATAGAAACGGTTGTAAAAGTATCGCGAGGACCGCGAAAATCCGCTAAAAAAGGGTATCCGCTAGCCTCTGCATTGACATAGGCTCCATCGTAGGACTTAAAGGGATAGAAGACGGCTTCGCCTAATTGTAAGTATTTGGGATTGACTGATGAAGCCGTTTCCTCTATACCGAACTGGTCTAAGTATTTTAAGGCGAGTTGGAGGGCAAAACTTTTGTGAACTCTTTCTGTATGTACATAGAGTAACCCTCGACGCACCTTACCATCAATATCTAAGAGAACATTATTAAATCCCACTTGGGTTGTGGGGTTCAAAACTGGAGGAGCGGGAATATTTGGAGCTTTTTTATCAGCTACCCGTTCAATACCGACTAGGTTAGGCAACTGTTGCATCACCTGTTTGAGTTCTTCATGGCCAGGATTGACCGGTAAATCCCGATATAAATCTAATCCAATGGCTTGAGGTTGGCTTTGAGCAATCGTTTCTAGGAGAGTAGCCAAGGTAGAATCAGGGACTGGCCATCCTAGGTTTTGTAGGTCTGGTTCATTGATGCCAATAATAATGATTCGGTCATCTTTTGGTAAGGCAGGACGCAGACGAACGAAGGCATCAAAGGCCAGTAATTCGATCGCCTGTAATAGACCCAAAAATCGTAGAGTCAGGAGGGCAAGAGTGATGCCAGAAGCGGTAAAAATGACTCGATGTTGATTGAAAAAGCGCCGGATGAGCCGATTCCAAAAAGCGGGTATGAAACTTGGATATGACACGGATCGGGTTTTAGGTTAAGAAGAAGGGTAGTGACCCCAAAAGCAGGATGGCATATCCGGTTATTCACTGATTAAAGATATAGATGCACAGAACTAGAGGGGTAAAGTTGTACTCCAAACTTTTCCCGATAAGGGCGTTTGGATCGTTGGTTTTAAGGGACTAGCATTTACATTTTCAATCAATGAGTTGCGATCTGAAGTTGAATGCCAAGGTTGCTCAAGGTGAGCGATCGCTCCTAGACCGACGGTTAAGGCGATCGCGTGAAAAAAAACCCATCCCTTAAACTGTAAACGCATGATTATCGACCCTTGAAAGACTACCAGAATCCTTTATATGCGCTTTTGCTCTTGGAGTGTGTGATAATTTCCAGAGTGGGTGAGTGATTCCAATCACCGTTGTAGGAAATCACGGGGCCCCTGATAATCAGATAAATCAGCTAACTCGTTGAGTGATAGCACTCCAGCATAAATCTGACCGTTAATTTCCCAACTGGGAAAAGCCTGAATGCCAGCAGTTTGACATTGTTCCACTTGCGGATTTATTCCGTCAGCAGCACATTCAACATAATTGAGTTTATCCACTGCTTCTTTACCAAACATTTGTTTTTGGTCATGGCAGTGGGGACACCAATACGCACCATATTTTTTGGCTCCAATCTCATTGAGATGGTCAATCAAGGCCAATTCAGCCGGTCCAGAGGGGGTCGTAATTGGGGGTGGCGCTCCTGCGGCAGCTTGGGGATTATTGACACTTCCATAAACGCCTAGGGTAGCGACCAGGGTAACCATGGCTACAGTTAACCCGGTAAACGCTAATTGTCCGATATCGTCCCAAGCGTGGCCCATGAGGGTAACCACAAATAGGGAGAGAGATAAGAGAGCTGAAAGCACACAATAGGGACAAAAAGCTCCAATGGCGAAGGCCATGATGTACATTAAATAGACACTCCCCACGACCATCACCGTACTGGCGATGAACATCAGGAAACGAGTCCACTGGTCTAGGGTGGTTCGTAGTTCCTGATTGCGATCGGGATTGATAAGTAAGGGAGCGATCGCTAGCATCAGCATGGCTGCATAGCCAAAAAAGCCGAACAGGGTGAGAGGCAAACCAAAAACCGTTGCATAGGGACTGCCCAAGACCTCTTTACAGCCTGTGTTAGGGCAAACCACTTCTGCACTACCCATGAACTCAGCCACGGTTAAAAATGCTGTTTCAATCGCCCCAACGGTCGCTATCGCAGCGGTAATGGGTCGAGACCAACGATGAATCCAGGGACTAGAACGCCTACGCCTCATAACTTAAATTGAGTAATAACGATGTAGATATTTCGATTGCAGCTTGACCTCCTCCCCGGTCTAAAGACACAGGGATTCCTAAATCTCACAATTTAGGTTTCTGCTTCATCGCAGTTGCCTTCGCCGATTTCCTCGACTCCGGTCTTACACTCACTCCACAGACTATCCCCGCGAGCCACGCGGTTCTTATGTATTGAAATCCATACCAGAAAATTCAATTTTAAGTTTGATTCTAGGGTTAAAACTCTTAAAGTTTATACTTTTTATTGCCCTGTCCTCTTTTCCCGGTCTACCGAGCTTTCTGCGCCACGAGCTGAACTCGATTTCGTCACGTTAAGGCTTTCTGTTTCGTCTGCGTCGCGGGTGGGTCATTGACCAATATTATTTTAACATAATCTGTCCTAAAATGAAGGGAGTTAACAGGCAAGTTTTAACTTGCTTTTAGCCTTCATCCCCGGAATGAATTCACGGGGGTTTCGGCATATCCCCTATAAAAATCTTAGGCTTGCCACCTGCAATGAATTCAGGTGAAGCCGGTTTTCCGCAGTTAAAAGTTCTGTGAACCTTGATATCCAGACAATTGGGCCAACTCCTCTAAGGACAAATTTCCTTCATATTTTTGACCGTCAACGATCCAAGTTGGATAAGCGCTAATGTTTGCCTGTTGACAGATTTGTGCTTGGGGAGCTGTTCGCCCTTCTGGGGAACATTCGATATAAACCGGCTCACTTTCAGCTAGCAGGATGCGATCGACAGCTTCTTGCCCAAACCGTTCTTTTTGGTCATGGCAATGGGGACACCAATAAGCGCCATACATTTTAGCGCCAATGCGCTGGAGATGCTCTGCTAGAGCTAAACTCGCTGGGGTTGAAGCTGTTTCTATTGGCCGGTTTTCAGGTTTTGAGGCTTGAGCTTGAGCCGATCTGCCGATGGTGGAAGGGTTAAAATCTCCTAGGAATAATAATCCACCCGTGTATAGGCCGAGCCACAGGAGGGAAAGGGTTAATCCTTTGGGAATCCATTTTAGGGAAGAGTTCACAGGTATTCCTCCATAGATAGGGGTTTGAGAAGTGTGGATGTGGACTAGGATTCAATGCTGGAAGTTTCCACCGATTCACTTAATTTAGGTTAGTTTGAGGGTAAACTCTGTTGGGCAAATTCGACAAATTGATTGACTCGGTTGGGATCAATGGGGTGTTCAATATGCCCATGGCGTTTGAGGGAACTGGAGACAATCACACCATCAGCATGGGGGAATAGATGACCAATATTCTGCCAATCTGCTCCACTACCGATAAATACGGGGGTTTCTTGGGCGAGTTGGCTAGCCAATTTCAGGTCTTTAATATCAGGGGGACTGCCAGTTGCTGGGCCAGATAGAATGATGGCATCGGCCAGTCCTCGTTCAATCGTGTCTGTAAGAGTAGACGCGAGGGTTTGCTCTCCTAAGGTGTGAGCATGTTTGACTAAGACATCTGCCAAAATTTTTACGTCTGCTCCAAGTTCGCGCCGATAGCGTAGGAGTTCGTGTGCTTTACCTTCAATTAATCCTTGATCGGTAGCCATTACGCCAGTGAGGACGTTGACGCGAATAAATGCTGATTCGGTGCAGGAGGCGATCGCCAAAGCACTATGAGCATCATTGCGCAGGACATTGACTCCAATGGGCAAGGTCACAAGGTTTTTTAGGCGATCGATAATTAGGCTCATGGCGCTCACCACAGATGGATCGACCCGATCTTTTGTGAAGGGGGCATCAAAAAAGTTTTCTACCATGATGCCATGGACTCCGCCTGATGCTAGGGCAGTGGCTTCTCGTTCGGCTCTAGCAATGACGGTTTGCAGGTTCCCTCCCCACCGCGATGATGTTGGTAGGGGTAAAAGATGAACCACGCCAATAATGGGGTTTGAGGTTTGAAAAATCTTAGTTAAGTCCACCCGTTTTCTCTTTCCGGACTCATCAACAACAACTGCACTTGGATATCTGAAGTCGGTTTTCTGTAAGGGTTATAAATTTTATGGATTGGGGATTGCTCTTTCATACATTTATTGTTTCTTACAGGAACGGATGCAAGCAGGAGCCACGGTTGGCTCTCCAGTCAGGTTGACTTTTGGAGTTGCTTTTTGGGTGTGCTGGTAAGACAACACCGTATGATAATACCATAGGCTATGCTGTGCGATTCAATCACGCAAGGGGATAGCAAAATGCTCAGTTATCTGAGGGGAACCGTTGCCCAAGTTGACCGGCGATCGGGAAATCGTGTGACTCTGGTGTTGGAGGTGAATGGTTTAGGTTATGAGATCCAAGTGACTCGTCAGTTAGGCGATGGGATCTCTGAGCGTCAAGATGAGGTTCAAGTATTTACCCATTTGATGATTCGCGAGGAGCAACCCTTGTTGTATGGCTTTACGTCGTCAGCAGAGCGGGATCTATTTCGCCAGTTGGTGGGAGTAAGTGGTATTGGGGCACAATTGGCGATCGCCCTTTTGGATACGTTGGGGTTGTCCGATTTGGTGCAGGCGATCGTTACGGGTAATATTAAACAACTGGTACGCACTCCTGGGGTGGGTAGTAAAACAGCCGAACGTATTGCTCTAGAGTTAAGAAACAAGTTATCCCAATGGCGAGATACATCTGGAGTCGCTCTACCGGTCTCTAGTACCATTCCTTCAGCTTTGCAAGAAGATGTGGAAATGACTCTTCTCGCTTTAGGATATAACCAGGAAGAAATCGCCCAAGCGTTAGGTGCATTGAGTCAGAAACCCAATCTGATGAAAACTCAAGAGGCAGAAGATTGGATCAGGGAAGCCATTAGTTGGTTGAGTTAAGTTTTATTTTTCCAGAGGTGATTCCATGAATTCAGCTTGTGCTTACTCGGATCGCTTGATGCAGGTTTGAGAGGCGATAACACATCGTGACTAAAGGGAAATAATTAATGCTTTTCAAGAACGTCTTTTATGGAGAAAAATTAAGCCATTTTTATGAACCTATCGAAAGAAAAAGTTATGCCTTTATCCGCTGAAGAACATCAACAAGTTATTGAATTTTATCGTCAAGATATCCTCAAGCGGCAAGAGCTAATTAACCGTGACCTTTCCCATTGGCTTGTGTAACTGGCTGATTTGCTTAGGAGCTTGGGTCACAATCGAAATTTGTGTTATAGTATAAAATTGCTGAATTTTGATGGATTATACCAACAAAACACCTTATGAGTCTCACACAAACCAAAAAACATCAAATAATGGCTGAGTACCAGGTTCACGAAACCGATACCGGTTCAGCGGATCTGCAAGTAGCTGTTTTGACTGAGCGGATTAACCGTTTAAGTGCCCACTTAAAATCGAATAAGAAAGACTATGCTTCTCAGCGAGGTCTGATGAAAATGATTGGTCAGCGCAAGCGTTTGTTAGGTTACATTAACCAACAAGACAAAGACCGTTACAAAGCGTTAATTAGTCGTTTGAGTATCCGGGGCTAGAGTAATTGCCTATGTCCCCTGAACCCACTCAAAAGGGTGAGTCGGTTGCGAAGGAACGATTGCCCTTCGAGCCAAAAACCAGCCGTAAAAAAAATCGTTCTACTCCTTCATCCTCCTCCAGGAAATCAAAGTCCTCTCAAGGGTCCCAGAAAAGAACCCCAATTCGTCAGGAAGACCGGGCGATCCCCGAAACTGTAAGTAAACGGATGATTAAGCGCATGGCTTTGTTGTCTGGTGTACCTACTGCCCTAGGTGTGTTAACGTTTGCGATCAGCTATTGGATTTTGACCCAAACAGAGTTTGATTTACCTCATATTGCTGTGGTGTTGGTGAGTATGGGGTTTTTTGGCCTGGGTGTCCTCGGTTTAAGTTATGGGGTACTCTCGGCCTCTTGGGATGAAAATCGAGTAGGGACTCTGCTCGGTTGGCAGGACTTTACCCAAAATTTAGGTAGAACGATCGCCGCGTGGCGATCGATCAAACAAGATAAGTATTCAGAATGACCCTATCGAATCAGGATATCAACCATGATTGTAGTAATGAAAAGCGGTACGCCAACCGCAGAAATTGACCGAGTCAGTGATGAACTGGGAACTTGGGGCCTGACACCAGAAAAAATAGTGGGTCAGCACAAGGTGGTCATTGGTTTAGTTGGGGATACAGCAGATTTAGACCGGGAGAGAATTCAAGAATTGAGTCCTTGGATTGAATTAGTATTGCGTGTCGAACAACCCTTTAAGCGTGCCAGTCGTGAATATCGTCATGGTCAAGCCTCGGATGTGGTAGTTTCTACACCTCAAGGTGATGTTCCCTTTGGCGAAAGTCATCCTATCGTTGTAGTTGCTGGCCCTTGTTCAGTGGAGACGGAGGAGATGATCGTTGAAACGGCCCTGCGAGTTAAGGCGGCAGGAGCTAAGTTTCTGCGCGGTGGCGCTTATAAACCAAGAACCTCACCCTATTCGTTCCAAGGCCATGGAGAAAGTGCCCTAGGGCTACTGGCCACAGCGCGGGACAAGAGCGGCTTAGGTATTATTACAGAAATCATGGATACGGCAGATCTGGATGCAGTGGCAGAAGTGGCTGATGTGATTCAGATTGGGGCCAGAAATATGCAAAATTTTGCCTTGCTGAAGAAGGTCGGGGCCCAGGATAAGCCGGTTTTACTCAAGCGAGGAATGTCCGCAACCATTCAGGAATGGCTGATGGCGGCTGAGTATATTTTGGCTGGGGGAAATTCTCAAGTGATCTTGTGTGAGCGGGGAATTCGCACGTTTGACCGTCAATATACCCGCAATACCTTGGATCTGTCTGTCGTTCCGGTCTTGCGGACGCTGACCCATTTACCCGTGATGATTGACCCGTCCCATGGGACGGGCTGGTCTCAGCATGTACCTGCGATGGCGAAAGGGGCGATCGCCGTAGGAGCCGATGCCTTAATGATTGAAGTTCATCCCAGCCCCTCGAAAGCGCTCTCGGATGGGCCTCAGTCCCTCACCCCAGATGAGTTCGATGAACTGATGAAAGAATTGGCGGCGATCGGTAAAACGGTCGATCGCTGGTCTATCCCAGAAACCGTTCTGGCTTAAGAGTTTCGGGAGTTATCAGTATGCCCTAATTGGGTAGGGGCGTTGGTCACCCTACCCTTTTTAGTGAAATAAACTATAATTAGAACTGAAAGTAATAATGGTTTAGGTTATTATTCACCTTGTTTACTGCTGTTTCCTCCCCCACTCACGTCTCTGAACTTCCCGACGACCTCTTTGAGGCGATCGCCACTCTCAAGCGAGAACTCAACGCCATTGTCTTGGCCCATTACTACCAAGACCCCGATATTCAGGACATTGCCGACTATATCGGTGACTCCCTTGGCCTATCCCGCAAAGCTGCAAATACTGACGCAGAAGTCATTGTCTTTGCTGGGGTTCACTTTATGGCCGAAACTGCCAAAATTCTTAACCCTAATAAATTGGTACTTTTACCAGATCTCGATGCAGGTTGCTCCCTAGCCGATAGTTGTCCACCTGATGCCTTTGCTGCATTTAAGGCCCAAAATCGAGATCATTTGGTAATCTCCTACATTAACTGTACGGCCGAAATTAAGGCTATGAGCGATATTATCTGCACCAGTTCCAACGCTGTCCAGATAGTCGAGCAAATTCCTACCCATCAACCCATCATCTTTGCACCAGATCGCAACTTAGGACGCTATGTCATGGAACAAACCGGACGAGATCTCCTCCTCTGGGATGGCAGTTGTATTGTCCATGAAACCTTTTCCGAAAAGAAAATCGTGCAACTGAAAGTGCAGCACCCCGAAGCCGAAATTATAGCCCATCCCGAATGCGAACCCCCCGTACTGCGCCATGCCGATCATATCGGTTCCACCACTGCTTTACTCAACTATGCCCAAACCAGTCACAGTCCCACATTTATTGTGGCCACTGAACCCGGAATTATCCATCAAATGGAGAAGGAAGCGCCCCATAAACAGTTTATTCCTGCACCACCGATAAATAACTGTGCTTGTAATGAATGTCCTCATATGCGGCTCAATACGTTAGAAAAGCTCTACTTGGCCATGAAAAAACGGACTCCAGAAATTACCCTACCCGAAGACATTCAGGTAGCCGCTTTACGTCCCATTCAAAGAATGTTAGAGATGACCTAATGATTGGAAAAAAACATCTTTAGAAACCTAGAAGTCAATGGTGACAGTCAGAATTATCCAGCAAGGAGATAACCAGGGAGATAAATACCAGGTTGCAATTACCCTGGAAGGCTCAGAGGTGAGCCAGAGTGCGGCGGCAGACTTTGAATTTAGAATTGAGGAGCAAGAGCTTGAAGACATTCGCTGGTATCTCGAAGACTTTTTGCAATACCCTCAAGAACCCGCGCCCAAGATTGCCCGTAGGATAGAACGGCGGATGTACGAAATTGGAACGGAACTGTTCGAGAAGGTATTTTACGCCAACAAGGATACCCGCGACCTGTGGGAAGTTTTACGCCATAAAATCGGCGACGCTCGCATAGAAATCGCTTCTCAAGGGGACTCTGATGCGGCGACAATTCCGTGGGAACTCATGCGCGTTCCGTACAGCAATACGCCTCTAGCGTTGGGTGCAAGCGCCTTTGTTCGTACCAATTTTCAAATAAAACGGGAAAGTCAAGCCACTCGCTACGGCAATAGCAAGATTAAGATTTTAATGGTTATCTGTCGCCCTCAAGGTAGCAAAGACGTGGCGTTTCGGTCGGTGGCAACCAAGTTGATTAAGGGGCTGACAGACGGCGGCAGCGAGGTTTTTCAATTAGACGTTTTACGCCCGCCAACATATGACGAGCTAGAGAAGGTTTTGCGAAGAGCCAAGGAGGATGGATTTCCCTATCGAATCGTCCATTTTGACGGACACGGGATTTATGAAGACCTCAGAGCAAAAAGAACGGGCAAGCCTCCTAAAAAGAAGCGGGGTTACCTGATATTTGAAAGTTCGGATTCCGAGTCTGGCAATTCTCCTGCGGAGACGCTTCGCGATCGGGAGGACTTAGTTCACGGGCAGTTGCTCGGTTCGTTGCTCGCGGAAACGGAGGTATCTTTGCTGGTGCTTAATGCTTGTCGTTCGGCTTATATTGAGACACCTAGCAAACCGGGTCAAACTCTTGCAGATAACCGGAGTAGCGCATTAGGTTCTCTAGCACAAGAGGTAATAAATGCTGGCGTGGCTGGCGTGGTGGCAATGCGCTACAACGTTTATGTTTTCACCGCCGCCGAATTTGTGGCTAATTTGTACGAGGCTTTAGCTCTAGGTCAAACACTGGGCGAAGCCGTCACAAAAGGACGCCAGCAGTTACGCGCTCAACCGATTCGGGAAGTTGCCTTAAGCCCGCTGCCATTGCAAGACTGGACGGTGCCGATAGTTTACGAAGCAGCCCCCGTGGCGTTCCCCAGTTCTGCCAACACTCTCAAACAAGCCTTTAACCTTAGCGACAACGATACCCCGCTTGCAGGTGAAGAAAGGAGATGGCAATCGTCCAAAACCCCCGATGCGTTTTTCTTGGGCCGCGACGAAACCCTGCTGGCACTCGACCGTGCTTTCGATACGGGGCGCATTACTCTGCTGCATTCTTATGCTGGAAGCGGCAAAACGAGTACCGCTGTTGAGTTTGGCCGCTGGTACGCGCAAACTGGGGGCGTGAAGGGACGGGTGCTATTTTCCTCTTTCGAGCGATATTTGCCTTTGAGGCGAGTGCTGGACGAGGTTGGCGTAGCATTTGAGGGCTGGTTAAAAACAAGGGGAGTTCGCTGGCTGGCGCTAAGCGATAGCGAGCGGTATTCTTGGGCGCTTTTAGCATTGCGAGAAGTTCCCGTGCTGTGGATTTGGGATAACGTCGAATCAGTAGCTGGGTTTCCTGCTGGCACGGAGTCGACGTGGAGTTCCCAAGAGCGCGACGAACTGGCTAAATTTTTGCAGGAGGCAAGCCAGACGCAGGCTAAGTTTCTACTTACCTCCCGTCGCGATGAGAGAGGGTGGTTGGGCGAAGAGCCTATCAGGATTGCAATACCGCCAATGCCCATGCAGGAACGGGTGCAACTGACACGGGCGATCGCCCAGAGGCTGGGACATCAATTGATAGAGGTAGGGGATTGGTGGCCTTTGCTGCAATTCAGCCAGGGAAATCCACTAACGATTGCGGTGCTAGTAGGCCAAGCACTGCATGACGGATTGAAAACCAAGCAGCAAGTCGAGAATTTTGTGGCTCGGCTAAGAACGGGCAAAGCCGCGATTGAAGATGACGAGAGGGAGGGGCGATCTAAGTCATTGGGCGTGTCGTTGAGTTACGGCTTTGCTCGTGCCTTTACAGAGGAGGAACGCCAACAACTAGCATTGCTGCATTTATTTCAGGGTTTTGTAAATGTGGACGTGTTGTGTTGGATGGGCGACCCCGATGAGGACTGGTGCGTGCCTGCCACGCGCGGTTTGACCCGCGAAGCTGGTATTGCCAAGCTCGACCGGGCTGCTGAGGTTGGCCTGCTTACTGCTCGCGGCAACGGATTCTACACTATCCACCCAGCCCTGCCGTGGTATTTTAAGCGCCTGTTCGACCGATACTACCCCGCGTCTCCTTCCGTTGAGGGAGAAGAATCGGAAGCAACTTTAGCTATCCATGCTTACGTTCGAGCAATTGGCGATATGGGGGATTATTTCTACCGCGAATATGACAAAGGCAAGCGCAATGTTGTCAATTTAATCGCTGCGGAGGAGG
Organism: Roseofilum sp. SBFL; assembly: GCF_017746885.1. Taxonomy (NCBI): domain Bacteria; kingdom Bacillati; phylum Cyanobacteriota; class Cyanophyceae; order Desertifilales; family Desertifilaceae; genus Roseofilum; species Roseofilum sp. SBFL. The sequence continues at coordinate 26,395 of NZ_JAGHZH010000049.1, forward strand.
CTAACTTGCTCCACGCAAGGGAAGTATCGCTGGCAAGGAGCTGGTGGAATGGAATTATAAATCCAATGCAAGGTTTAAAGGCACTTTACGAACATACGGGACACCATTCGGAGTGGGCGCGGCTGGTAGAGGAAATCGTACCGGAGTTCGTCGATGCAGACAGTGACGAACCCCTTCCAGAGCGGGAGGTTTTATGGATTCTCGTTACCGAATATCGCGTAAAAGTTGCCGCTGCAAGGCATCAGTGGGAAAAGGCCGAACGCTTGCAACGGCTATCAGTCCGTGAAGCTCGCAAACGTGCCAAACCATCTCTAGCCGCGCCTCCAGAATCGTTAGACGGCAGCCAAAGGGATGCTATTAGAACCCTAGCGGTAGCGTTGAGTCAGTTGGGCGATATTCTGCGTGACCTAGGGTCGCCCGAATGTCTTATAGCTTACGAGGAAGATTACAACCTGTCGCTTCGCATAGGCGACCGAGAGGGTGCGGCTGTTACCGCCATCAATATTCGTAAAGCCTATATGACAGTTCCCGATCTGTGCGATTTAGCACGAGCGGAGACTAGCTATCTAGAAACTTTAACAGTCCCTGGCGAGAAAGACCCGCTAAAAATTGCCGGTATTTTGGCACAGCAGGGGCAGATAGCTTACGAACGATGCAAAGAAGCAATCGCCACCGGGCAGTCGCAGGAAGACCAACTCCATCACCTCAATGACGCGCTAGCCTGCTACCAAAAGGCTCTCAATTTGTTGCCTTCGGGTGCGCTAAGTTACTTAGCGCTAGTGCATAACCAGCTTGGCAACATCTACAGCATAGCGGATGCTACTTATTCTCCTCTTGCCTTGGAACACTGGCAGAAGGCCATTCGTTACGAAGAAGACCAAGGAGATATTTACCAAGCCGCCCGAACCCGCTTCAATGTAGCCTTGCATCTGCTAAGGGATAATCGGTATAGCGATGCTTTGCTTTTTGCTGAGGCCGCTCTTAGCAACTACGAAGGCTATGGAGATAAAGCTTTAAACGACGTTCAGAAGACAAGGCAATTAATTGTTCTTATAAGGCACAAACGAGGTCAATAATATGAATGTAAACTGGTTCGATGACTTACCCGCGATAGGTAAAATGCCCGTGACGCAAGCAGCGGCCAAATTGCGCGAGATAGGAGAGGAGGAGTTGGCTATAGCGCTCTTAGCAGCGGAAGACCGGCAACCGGCTGCAAGTACCTTTTCTGGATGGAGTCTGTTTGAAAGACCCTGGCAGCACGCCGCTCATACCTTTGGCTACATTGCTCCGGTGCCTGCTAACACTAAAATTATTCCCATTAAATCTGCCGGAAATATTAATCCCGACCTATCGCTCAAAAATGCTCGTATTAAAATTACGCTAAACTGCTTGCGCGTAGCCTCCTATCCTGGGGGTGACACTCACCAAATATTGTTTGATTTTTATACTCAAAACCAATTACAAAACACCCAAGAGCATTTGCACTTCAACAGCACCTATCGCGTGCGCGAAGGAGAAAGAGCGGCTATTATCAATTATCCTATCTTCGTTGGGTTGAATGTCGGTAATGATGGAATTCCTTTTAAGTGTTATACGGTCAATATCAAAAACGAAGAAGACGAGGCTGCTGTAAAGTTTTTGGAGTCCGACGTATTTAAAGCTGGACTTAAGCTATCGTCAACCGTACAGCCAGCGATCGCGCCTCTATCAGCGATGGCGGTTGGTTTGACTAAAGCGATTGCTCGTCGCCGAAAAAATGTTCCCGTGCAGGATTTTTACTTGGGATTAGATTTTGGCAGCAATCCTCTAGGAGCCCGTTTGGCTGAAGGGGTTTACGTCGCCGTGCAAATCCCAGAAAAAGAAAGGCGCGTGTGGGACTGGAGCGATTGGGTGTACGATGCTGAAACAAGTCAGGTCGTTAACGATTACGATCATACCGAGTTAATTCCCCACAATTATATTGCTTTTGGCATTAGCCGCTAAGGTCGCTGTAGCAACCTTTATCAGTGGTGTTTTGCTGAAAAGATCAACTCAAAAGTCGGGATTGCATAACCATGCCAAACCAATAAGTACAGCCCCATCAGCAGTCCTAAAGCTTTTATTCTGTGAGGGGATTTCAGAAAGACACTATTGGTTAAAAAATAAGGATCTTTCAAAAATCTAAATCCCCGTTCTACTGTCAGAATATTGATCTACCATCGAAACTGTGGTTTCCGGCGATCGCGCTATGATGATTGGCTAACTTCAAAATTGAGTCAAACCCCTTAAAATCAACCGATTTACTAAATCCGGATATTCATCATGGGGACAATGACCCGCATTCGGAATCGAGATAAACTCAACATCTGCGCGGGTTTGAGCCAAACGACGATACAGCTTACCTGCACTAATGGGAGTCCAAGGGTCATTTTCGCCCCACAAGACCAACAAGGGCTGTTTGACTTGGGTTAATAACTCTTCCGGTTTTGGCCCTGGAGGAGCAGTTAATACCGAAGCAAAGACTTTTTGTGCGCCAGGATCGCAGGAGGGTTGATAGAGTAAATCTACTAGCTCATCTGTAATAGCCTCGGAGGACATATAGACTTGGTGGAGCGTCCTGCGAATACGATGTTTTTGTCGCACCTGATTGAACAGAAATGGCCCAGTAACCGGAGAACTTACCAAACGGGTAAATGCTCCCATGATTATCCGTAAGGGAAAATTCAGCTCTTCAGGACGATGGTTCAATCCTCCAGCACAGTTAATCAAAACGCCAGCCTTTCCCCGCTCTGGAGTTTGGGCTAGAATCATTAAGCTCAACAGTCCGCCAATAGAATTACCAATCCATACGGCTGGCTGTTGAATATGAGTTGCCCAAAAGTCCTGAAGCAGGCTATACCAGAGATCCATAGAGTAGTCTAAAGGGGGTTTATCTGAAGCTCCAAACCCTAGTAAATCGAGGGCAAACACTTGATATCCAGCCTGGGCTAACATGGGGATATTTTTGCGCCAATGACCCACACACCCGCCAAAACCATGGAGTAGGACAAGGGGAATACCCTCGCCCTGAACCGTATAGATAATTCGATGGTTTTGCCAGAGCCAGGTTTGAGGGGTTGAGAGTTTTGGAGATAACTGTTGAGTTGTCACAGGGTTTGAGAGAATATCAGGTGTGCTGATTGGATTTTAAACCCTTTTGACAGTTGGGGGTTAGGGTCAGAGGTGAGGTAGGGGGCGATCGCGCAACCCATTGCTTGTGCGATCGCATGGCTGATTATTTGAACATGCCATATCATGAGAATTAAGATCTTTAGTCCTCTGAATCTCAGTTACTAAACTCTATCCCTTTACATGGCTTTAATCTTGATGATTGAGCCTGATAATTGAGAATTGTCTTTATAGTTAAACTTTGTAGCTTATACAACTCTTATTTAAAAACATGATTCAGTCTTTTAATTCTAACCTGTCTCCACAACTGTTAGTCGTTGATGATTTTACAGAAAATCTTCGACTACTGAAAACTGTTTTGCAACAGCAAGGTTATGAAGTTCGTTTAGCCGCTAATGGTAAATTTGCACTCACCAGTCTTGACCATTTCCAGCCTGATTTAATCCTTCTGGATATCATGATGCCGGAAATGAATGGGTATCTTTTTTGTCAAGAACTGAAGCAAAATCCCAAAACCTCTGATATCCCGGTCATTTTTTTGAGCGCTCTTCAAGAAGGAATGGATAAGGCTAAAGCATTTCAATTGGGAGGAGCCGATTATTTGACAAAACCGTTTCAAATGGAGGAACTGTTAGCTCGGGTTAAACATCATCTGGAATTAAGAGATTTACAACGAGAATTACAACTCAATAATAATTTTCTAGAGATCAAGAATAGACAATTGTAGAAAACTCAAGGAGAGATGAGTTTAATGTTAGATGTTACTAAAATAATCAATGATGTTTTTGATATTCAACTGGCTATTTCTCAAGTTTTAGATCGAGTCTGCCGTCATATCTTGTGGGATTATGCAGAAGCTTGGATTCCTAATCATGAGGAAACTTGGTTAACCTATATTCCTTGTCTAGAAACTGGAAGAGAGCAATTTCAAGAAAAAAGTGCCCAGATTGCCTTGGCTCCTAATCAAGGTTTGCCTGGTAGAATTTGGACCTCTCAAAAACCAGAATGGATTCATGATTGTTGTGATTATTTAGATGATTTATGTGTGGGTAAAAAATTGGCTGAAAAGTCGGGATTTAAATCGGTTTTTGGTGTCCCTATTGTTGCCAACCAAAGAGTCTTAGCGATTCTAGTTTTTTATAAATTAAGCGTTGAAGATTGCCAGGATTATTTGGTGGATTTAATTCAAGCAGTTGTCAATCAATTAGCTTCACCTTTAGAAAAGTCGAAATTGTATCAACAACTAGAAATAGCGAACCAAGAGTTAGAACGTTTAGCTAATCGAGATGGATTGACACAGGTAGCGAATAGACGCGTTTTTGATTCTGTATTAGAAAAAGAATGGTTGCGAATGAAGCGGGAACAAAACTGTCTATCTTTAGTTTTGTGTGATGTAGATTATTTTAAGAAATATAATGATTTTTATGGGCATTTGTCAGGGGATGATTGTTTGATTGAAATTGCTGGTGCATTGACGAAAGCAGCGAGAAGACCAGGGGATTTGGTTGCTCGATATGGTGGAGAAGAGTTTGCTATAATTTTGCCCAGTACAAATCGGAATGGAGCTTGCGATGTAGCTCGTAGTTTACAGAAGGAAATGGCTGATTTGCAGATTATACACGAGGAGTCTGAAATCGATCGGTATGTAACGTTGAGTTTAGGAGTTAGCAGTGTAATACCATCCGATAAGTGGTCTGTAAAATCTCTGATTAATGCTGCCGATCAGGCATTATATCAAGCTAAGAAGTTAGGGAGAAATAGATTTTGTTGTCATCCTTTAGATAACGAGCTGTGTTGATTGATTATAAAGGTTTCCAGCGGAAGTGCTGAGGGGAGACAACGGTCAAATTTATGAACCGCAAATTATGGAGGAAATACAAGAAATTAGTTTTTAGCATAGGGTGGATGGGTATTTTATGCTTGCTCAGTTATATTCTATTTTTGAATCTCTTTCTAGAAAGTATTAATCTAGAGCCTTTACCGGTATCTATTATTCAAGTTGCAGATCTCGATTGTCCTGCGGATTATTCAGTTCTGGAAACTAATCCGATCGCCGATTGGTATGGAAAAGAGGCTTATCCCTGGAGCGATCGCTTACCTTGGGGATGCGTGTATAATATTAAGGACTTTCCGGGAGAAAACAGCGATCGCCAGTTTGAGCAAGCCAAAGCAACAGCCATGGAACACGGGGGAGGAGTCATCTATTTTCCCACCGGAACCTATGAATTTTCCGAGGATCTGGTTTTAGACAATAGAATTATTCTGCGGGGAGAGCGTCCGAAGATAACCAACGCAAAATTCGATGACTTTCAACCCCGCTCCCGTTTGGTTTTCCCCGAGTATAAACCCCAGTTATCGGGAGAAGGAACTGCCAACGACACGGCATTTAAGACGATTCGTACGGCTCATCCTGAAACAGACAGTAATCTAGGGTTAGTCTATTTAGATATTAATCGCGCAGGAGTGCAGATTGTACCAGATTTGAACTCAGCAAAGAACCGAAATATCATCCTATTTGGGATTCGTAGTAATAATGTTGCCTATCCTGACAGTCGAGTACCCGATCGCTCTTTTCAAGATGCTTGGATGCGGTTTGCAAGTCGCTTTAGTGCCAATTTTAAAATTAATGGCTATGAACATATTTTAGTCGCCAATAATCGCATCAACGATCGGATTACCGATACTTATGAGCAACCGGGATATAAAGTGAAAGGACTGAAGAAAAAACAGATTATTACTTATGCTCAAGGTAGTCGTGTCCCTTTCGATTATAGCGCCCATCATGGGATTGCCGTGAATCGCTCTGGCCAGTTCGGTTTAGCAGAAACTCCCAGGACTCAACCTGGATTATTTCGTCACGGAATTACGATTCGAGATAATTGGATTTATCATACGATGCGCTCTGGGATTCAAGCTTCCGGTCAAGGATTGGTGATTAAAGACAATGAAATTCACGATCAACGGCGAAAACAAGTGTGGACTCACCCGACAGGATTACGTCAACCCAGAAATGCTAATACGTTTGAAAATAGAGGGATTGATTGGTCAGGACATCAGGTTACTATTGAGGGAAATGAGTATCAGGTGTATCGCCATCAAATTATGGATAATCGGTATTGGAGTGTGGATGGAGAAGGGATTTTAATTCAAGAATGTTGTGGAGGAACGTCGGTTAAGGGGGCAGTGATTCGGGGAAATCAAGGTAATGCGTATATTGGTATTTATAAAATTCCTGAGATTGAAAATGTGACGATCGCGGATAATCTTCTCTTACCCGCTCCAATTGGGGAATCGAATATTTACGTCAGTGCCGATACCAATCGAGGAGCAAGTGGGATGAATAATGTCAGAATTGAAAATAATCAAGTCCATGGCAATATTGTAGTTAAGGCTTCTCAAGGAGGACGAGGAAATGCGATTATCAATAATCAGGGAACGGGTGAGAGTGTATTAGAGTTTTCTTGTCTAATTTCCGTGACCGGCAATCGTGGGTTTGAGGAAAAAGAGTGCCAATAAGCGAACATTTTTTTGCTCCTCCTGCTAAAATACAATGATAATCATTCTAATTTAAGTCCATGATCATTCCAGGAAAGAGAGTAAGTCAATTGGGGATCGCGGTTTTCACTGCCCTATCTCTCGTCAGTTGTGTTTCTAACTCCAGCACTGAACCCATTACAGGGCAAAATACAGCCGTTGTCGAAGAGCAAGACGGCTTGGAGGTAGTGACCACATTTTTGCCGATTACCCAATTTACGAAGGCAGTGGCGGGCGATCGCGCAGAAGTCATACAATTACTACCAACCAACATCGGCCCCCATGACTTCCAAGCCAAACCTGGTGATGTTCAGGCGATCGCCCAAGCGGATATATTGATTAAAAATGGGTTAGAACTAGAATTTTTTCTAGATGACCTCATTAACAATGCCGAGAATACCGATTTAATCATCGTTGATTCAAGTTCCGGTATTGAACCATTAAAGTTTGCAGAACAAGACCATGATGACCACGACCATGGTGATGAAGACGATCATGACCACGACCATGGTGACGAAGACGATCGCGACCATGGTCATGAAGATGATCGCGACCACGATCATGACCACGATCATGACCACGACCACGACCACGACCACGATCGCGAGCATGGTCACCATGATCATGGAGAATTCGATCCTCATATTTGGCTCGATCCCAAACGAGCAATTGAGCAAGTCGAAAATATTCGTGATGCTTTAATTGCTGCCGATCCAGAAGGAACAGAAGTTTATACCCAAAATGCTGCGGCTTTTATCGAGGAACTGAACAGTTTAGATGCTCAGATTACCGAACAACTGAAACCTTACGCCGGACAAACCTTTATCACCTTCCATGATTTTGCTAATTATTTTGCTCAGAGTTATGGTCTCAGAGCTGAATTCTTGGTAGACATTCCGGAAGAAAATCCCTCTCCTGAAGATGTGCGCCGCTTGATCGAAATTGTGCAAGCCGAACAGATTCAAGCCTTACTCCAAGAGCAGCAAGGAAATACTAAAGCCTTTGAAACTCTAGCTCAAGATCTCAAAATTGAAGTTAGTACATTTGATCCAATCGAAACAGGAGGTTCAACCAGTACTGAACCCACTATGTATTTGACGATTATGGAACAAAATGCAACTAATCTAGCTGACGCTTTAAATGAATAAGTTAACTATTCTGAATCCTGAAACCATTTCTTTCTAAGGTTTCCCCTAATCGATCATTAAGAGGCAAGGGGCTGAGTGCCCCTTGTTAAGCGCAAGTGAGAGCAGGGAATTGAGTGTTGTAGGAGTGATATTCCATCATGAAATCTCTTCAGTTACCATGGGTTTAGCGTATCAAATTATATGTAAAAAGAATTAAGTCATTTCTCCATGTTGTCCAGAATGGGATATGGGTGCAAAATTAAAAATAAGCCAAAGGATTGGAAAAATCAGGAAGCGATCGCAGATCATAGAACGAGAACCATACAAGGATATATACACGAATGCTCAAGCAACTGGATCTCGATCGCTCTCTTGACAAGCACCGCTACAAAATAGAAATAGAAGATCTGATGCAACAGTTGCGATCGCTTCAACACGCCTGTTGGGAAAAAAAATTACCCATGATCGTCGTGCTTGAAGGATGGGCAGCCGCTGGTAAAGGCGCTCTAGTCAAAAAAGTGATTGGGTATATGGACCCCAGGGGATTTGCACTGCATCCCATTTGGCCGCCAAACACCGAAGAAAAAAATTATCCTGTCCTCTGGAGATTTTGGCAGAAAATCCCCCACTACGGCAGCATTGGGCTGTTTTACCATAGCTGGTATACCCATGTTCTCGAAGACCGGCTATTTAATCGTGTTCGAGAAGCTCAAGTTCCCGCTCTGATGCGCCATCTTAACGCTTTTGAGCGGCAAATGAGCGATGATGGTTGTGCGATCGCCAAATTTTGGATTCATCTGAGTAAAAAAGAACTCAAGCAACGGCTCAAAGCCTACGCCAAAGACACCCTCAATGCCTGGCGAGTGAGGGATGAAGATTGGCAACAGGTCAAACGGTATGACGACTATCGGATGCTGGCAGAAGAAATGATTATTCAAACCAGCACTGGGTTTGCCCCCTGGACATTAGTCGAAGGCAACTGTCAACGCTGGGCCCAAGTCAAAGTATTACAAACCGTAGCCGCTACCCTGCGAGAAGCCTTAGATCGCAGTCAAAGTCAACTCATTCCCCCTTCTCTTCCTCCCCAAGAGCATTTAGAACCCACAGAACCGGATTTCCTGGCGCGGGTCGATCTGAGTGCTTCCTTCTCTAAGAAAGAGTATCAGAAACGGCTGAAAAAAGCTCAGATGAGATTGCAAGAATTACAACTGAAGATTTTTAAGGCTAAATTGCCCGTATTAGCCTTATTTGAAGGATGGGATGCGGCTGGAAAAGGCGGAGCCATTAAGCGCTTAACCGATAATTTAGATCCTCGCAGTTATGAAGTCAAAGCCTTTTCTGCACCGACGGCTGAGGAAAAAATGCATCATTATCTGTGGCGATTTTGGCGAGATTTACCGACCTCTGGCAAAATTGGTATTTTTGACCGAACCTGGTATGGCCGGGTTTTAGTTGAACGCATTGAAGGCTTTGCTACCGATACTCAATGGCGGAGAGCCTATCGTGAGATTAACGAATTTGAAGCCATGTTGACCGATGCAGGGTATGTTCTAGTTAAGTTTTGGCTTCATGTAAGTCCAGAAGAGCAGTTAAAGCGCTTTGAGTTTCGCCAGGATGACCCCTTTAAGCAGTATAAGTTAACTGATGAAGATTGGCGAAACCGCGAAAAATGGGGATTATATGAGGTCGCAGTGAATCAGGCCATTGGCCGTACCCATACACCCAATGCTCCTTGGACAGTAGTCGCTGGCAACGATAAGCTTTATGCACGAGTGAAGGTATTGGAGTCTGTAATTGAGGCGATCGAACTGGGTTTAAGAAACCCATGATATTCCTCTTCTGTCACGTTGTGAAACAGGTGCTTCAAATCCTGATTCTTTGATTATCCCTTTCCCTGCTGTATCAGACAACAAAACCCCCCACCCGAAGGTGAGGGGTTTTTATCAGTTAATGATCGGTCCAGAAGGATTTAACCGAACTTACCCGCAGTAGAGGCAATTAAGAAGGCTGCATAGGTCAGGACATAGCCAACAGTGAAGTGAGCTAGACCAACTACACGGGCTTGAACGATAGACAGAGCAACGGGCTTATCTTTCCAACGAACCAAGTTCGCCAGAGGAGTACGCTCGTGGGCCCAAACAATCGTTTCAATCAACTCTTGCCAGTAACCACGCCAGCTAATCAGGAACATGAATCCAGTTGCCCAGACCAAGTGTCCGAAGAGGAACATCCAAGCCCAAACAGCCAGGTTATTCATGCCGTAGGGATTATATCCATTGATCAACTGAGAGGAGTTTAACCACAGGTAATCGCGGAACCAACCCATGAGGTGGGTAGAGGACTCATTGAACTGAGCCAGATTTCCTTGCCAAATAGCCAGATGCTTCCAGTGCCAGTAGAAGGTTAACCAGCCCAGAGTATTCAGCATCCAGAACATGGCGAGGTAGAAGGCATCCCAAGCAGAGATGTCGCAAGTACCACCACGACCGGGGCCATCACAGGGGAAGCTGTAACCGAAGTCTTTCTTATCGGGCATCAGCTTGGAACCCCGTGCATCCAACGCACCTTTCACAAGGATTAAGGTGGTGGTGTGCAGACCAAGGGCGATCGCATGGTGAACCAAGAAATCACCAGGGCCAATGGCCAAGAATAGAGAGTTAGTACCACTGTTAATAGCATCTAACCATCCAGGAAGCCAAACGCCGTTAGCTGCGGAAGTAGCAGCACTATCAGCGTTCGACAGCAAGAAGTCAAAGCCATAGATGGCTTTACCAGAAGCAGCTTGAACCCATTGTGCAAATACAGGTTCAATTAAGATTTGCTTCTCAGGAGTACCAAAGGCAACCACAACATCATTGTGAACATAGAGTCCCAAAGTGTGGAAACCGAGGAACAAGGAAACCCAGCTTAGATGAGAAATCAGAGCTTCTTTATGTTCGAGCATCCGAGCCAATACGTTGTTCTTATTGGCTTCTGGATCGTAGTCCCGAACTAAGAATATCGCACCGTGAGCAAAAGCTCCCACCATCAGGAATCCAGCAATGTACTGGTGATGGGTGTATAACGCTGCCATGGTTGTGTAGTCCTTAGCCATAAAAGCATAAGGAGGCAGAGCATACATATGTTGAGCTACTAGAGAAGTAATCACACCCAAGGAAGCCAAGGCTAGACCGAGTTGGAAGTGGAGGGAGTTGTTGATGGTGTCATACAACCCTTTATGTCCTTCACCTAATGCTCCACCAAAGGGAGTTCCACTTGGGGGATTGTGAGCACCCAAGATTTCTTTAATGCTGTGACCAATACCCCAGTTTGTGCGGTACATATGTCCCGCAATAATAAAGACCGTGGCGATCGCCAAATGGTGATGAGCCATATCGGTGAGCCACAGAGACTCAGTTTGGGGATGGAAACCACCTAAGAAGGTTAGAATTGCGGTTCCTGCACCTTCAGATGTGCCAAACACATGACCAGCCGTATCTGCATTTTCCGCATATACGCCCCAGTTCCCTGTGAAGAAGGGAACCAAACCAGCCGGGTGAGGCAAAGTGCTAAGGAAGTTATCCCAGCCCACGTGCTGACCGCGAGATTCGGGGATTGCGACGTGAACTAAGTGACCGGTCCAAGCCAGAGAGCTAACACCGAATAAACCAGCCAAGTGGTGATTCAGACGGGATTCAGCGTTCTTGAACCAAGACAAGCTAGGACGGAAACTGGGCTGGAGGTGTAACCAGCCAGCGAACAGCATCAACGAAGCTAGAACCAAAAGGAAGATAGCTCCTTGATACAGATCGCCATTCGTCCGCATTCCAATGGTGTACCACCAGTGGTAGACACCAGAATAAGCAATGTTTACAGGGTTAGCAGCACCAGCTTGAGTGTAAGCATCGATCGCTGCTTGTCCAAATTGTGGGTCCCAAATCGCATGAGCAATGGGACGGACATTGAGAGGATCTTTGATCCACTGTTCAAAGTTACCTTGCCAAGCTACGTGGAACAGGTTGCCAGAAGTCCACAGGAAGATGATTGCCAGATGACCGAAATGGGAGGCGAAAATCTTTTGGTAAAGATTTTCTTCCGTCATTCCATCATGGGTTTCAAAATCGTGGGCGGTAGCTATCCCGTACCAGATCCGACGAGTTGTGGGATCTTGTGCGAGGTCTTGGCTAAACTTGGGGAATTTCGTTGCCATGTTTAAGTCCTTCTCGACCTCATCCTACTGCAATAATGCGAGCCAGGAAGAATGCCCAAGTAGTGACAATTCCTCCCAAGAGGTAGTGGGCTACCCCTACAGCGCGACCTTGAATGATACTCAAGGCGCGAGGCTGAATCGCGGGTGCGACTTTGAGCTTATTATGGGCCCAAACAATCGATTCAATCAACTCTTGCCAGTATCCACGACCACTAAAGAGGAACATGAGACTAAAGGCGAAGATGAAGTGACCGGCTAGGAACATAATGCCATAGGCGGACAAAGCAGACCCGTAGGACGTAATCACTTGAGATGCTTGCGCCCACAAGAAATCACGTAACCAGCCATTGATGGTAATTGAGCTTTGGGCAAAGTTACCAAAGGTGATATGGCTAACACTGCCATCCGGAGAGACCGTACCCCAGACATCCGATTGCATCTTCCAACTGAAGTGGAAAATCACAATAGAGAGGGAGTTGTACATCCAGAACAGACCCAGGAAGACATGATCCCATCCTGAGACTTGACAAGTACCGCCCCGACCCGGACCATCACAGGGGAAGCGGAAGCCCAGATTGCCTTTGTCAGGAACTAGACGAGAGCTACGGGCATAGAGAACACCTTTGAGCAGGATGAGTACCGTAACGTGGATGGTAAAGGCGTGGATGTGGTGAACCATGAAGTCGGCTGTTCCCAGCGCGATCGGCATCATAGCTACTTTTCCACCAACAGCTACGACATCGCCACCAAAGGCAGGACTTACACTAGCCAACGCATTGGGGGCTGTGTTACCAGGAGCCAGATTATGTAGATTCTGTACCCACTGAGCAAAGATAGGCTGAAGTTGAATTGCCGTATCCGAGAACATATCTTGGGTACGACCTAACGCACGCATGGTGTCGTTATGAACATACAAGCCAAAGCTGTGGAAGCCTAGCCATATGCAAACCCAATTGAGGTGAGAGATAATTGCATCCCGATGACGAATCACCCGGTCTAACAAGTTATCAACATTTTTCGCAGGGTCGTAGTCACGAACCATAAAGATAGCTGCGTGAGCGCCCGCGCCGACAATCAGGAATCCCCCAATCCAAACATGGTGAGTAAACAGGGAGAGTTGAGTCGGATAGTCTGTAGCGATGTATGGATACGGAGGCATCGCATACATATGATGAGCCACAATGATACTCAATGATCCCAACAACGCTAGGTTGAGTGCCAGTTGAGCGTGCCAAGAGGTTGTGAAGATTTCATACAATCCCTTGTGGCCTTCTCCAGTGAAGGGGCCTTTGTGAGCTTCTAGGATTTCCTTCATGCTGTGACCAATACCCCAGTTGGTGCGGTACATATGGCCAGCAATGATAAAGAGGACGGCGATCGCCACATGGTGATGGGCTGTATCAGACAACCACAATCCACCAGTGACCGGATTGAGTCCACCTTTGAAGGTTAAAAAGTCACTGAAAGCACCCCAATTCAGGGTAAAGAAAGGCTGGATTCCACCGAGACCTCCCCACTCTACACTGGGGTATAGTTCCGTCATCAAGCTGGGATTGAGAATAAACTCATGGGGCAAGGGAATATCCTTGAGAGCTACTCCAGAATCCAACAACTTGTTGATCGGTAAGGAAACGTGGATTTGGTGACCGGCCCAACCGAGGGAACCACAACCGAGCAGTACAGATAGATGATGGTTCATCATCGACTCCACATTCTGGAACCATTCCAGTTTGGGAGCTGCTTTGTGATAGTGGAACCAACCGGCAAATAACATTAAGCCAGCCATCACCAACCCACCAATCGCGGTGCAGTAGAGTTGGTAAGAGTTGGTGAAGCCGGAGGCTCTCCAGAGTTGGAATAACCCAGAGGTAATTTGGATTCCGTGGAATCCACCACCAACATCACCGTTAAGAATATCTTGGCCGACAATGGGCCAAACCACTTGGGCACTCGGTTTAATTCCGAGAGGATCGCTCAACCAAGCTTCATAGTTTGAGAATTTAGCACCGTGGAAGTAAGCGCCACTTAGCCAGACAAAGACAACAGCTAAATGACCGAAATGGGCACTAAAGATTTTTCTAGATACGTCTTCTAGATTGCTGGTATGACTATCGAAATCGTGAGCATCGGCGTGAAGATTCCAAATCCAGGTTGTGGTTTTGGGTCCTCTAGCTAGGGTTCTGTCAAAATGACCCGGCTTGCCCCATTTTTCAAATGAAGTGGGGACTGGGTCTTTATCGACGACCACCCTCGCCTTTGCTTTTTGCTCCTTTGGGGTAGTTGTCATTGAGACTCTCCTCTCTTTAGACAAGTAGCGTCATTACAGAACGCTAGGCACTACTTAATCGGGTTAGTTCTGTGAGGGACTTTAACGTGGTTTTGGGATCTATTCGGCTATCTCTTGATGTTCAAGATTAGATTTCTTGATGTTCAAGAGCGGTTTTTTTTGAAGATGTGGGGCTATGTAAAGCTTTGTTACTGAATTTGAGGAATTTTAATTTCCTTACTCAGGACATTGCCCTTTTATAGCCTTTTCTCTTTGATCCCGATACTCCGAAGGTTTCACTAGGATCAAGCGATCCAGAAGGTCACCGGTTTTAAGTAGTGTACTGACTGTGAATTATAGGACTTGTCTTCCCTTTGAGGAAGCTACTTAACAATAATTCAAATTTGCCTTCATCAAGTGTGGGGTTAAATCTTCAGATAGCTTTTTGTTCAAAAAACAGAACAAAAGTCAATAATCTATCAATAATATTTACAAAACTCAATGGAATGAAGGAGACCCAGTTTAGAGACTTCCAGGTTGGTGATAAAATAGCGCTGTACTTTAACGTGCAAGGGATTAAGGATGTCGGTGTTGCGTCAGAAAATCGGGAAACGCATGGTTTCAAGCCTCTTAGGACTCATGTTAGTGCTGGGTCTATCCCTGGGAGTTGTCAGTTGTGGGGATCAAGGAAGCCTCAATCTCCCCAATCCCACCTCCGGGATCTCCAATCCTCTTAAGCGGGAAACTCCCCCCAAAATCGCTGAAGTCTCACCCCCAGAAGCCATCCAAAAACTACGGCCAATTCTCGAAAGCTACCAACCCCAAGTCACAATCCTCAATCCTCAACCTGAGCAAACACTCCAAGACACCACCTTTACCCTAAAACTCGAAGTTCAAGACTTACCCATATATAAAGACCCGAATCTAGCTCTAGGACCTCACCTGGAAGCGATCCTAGACAACGAACCCTACACAACTCTTTACGACCTATCCCAACCGGTTAGGTTTAGCAACCTCAATCCGGGAACCCATACCATTAGAGTATTTGCCACGACTCCCTGGGGAGAGAGCTTCAAAAATGAAGGTGCTTACGCCCAAACCACGTTTCACGTCTTTACGCAAACTGAAGACCAAATCCCTAATCCTGACCTTCCCCTGCTCACCTACAGCAATCCCATCGGTACGTATGGTGCCGAACCCATTCTGTTAGATTTCTATCTCACCAATGCGCCTCTGCATGTTGTCGCGCAAGAAAATTCAGAGGACAATATTCTAGACTGGCGGATTCGGGCATCGGTAAATGGAGAAGAGTTTATCCTCGATCGCTGGGAACCTTTGTATCTGAAAGGATTTGACCGAGGCAAAAACTGGGTCAAACTGGAAATTCTAGATGAACTGGGTAACCCGATTAACAATGTTTTCAATACGACTGCTCGGTTGGTAACCTACGATCCTGAAGCCACGGATACCCTGTCTCAACTGATTCGAGGTGAAATTAGTGCTGAAGTGGCCCAAAGTATTGTCGATCCAGACTATATCACTCCTGCTGTACCAGAGACGGAAGTTTTAGAACCGCAGGAAGAACCAGTAGCGGCGGAGGAAGAAGTTCCGGAAACTCCAGAGGTAGAGGAAGAGGTTTTGGAAACTCCAGAGGTAGAGGAACCTGTAGAAGAAGAGGTTTCTGAAACTGTGGATGTGGAAGAAGAGAGTCTAGAAACTCTAGAGTCAGAATCGATGGAAACGGTAGAACCAGAAGAAATCATACTGGAATCTTCAGGAGTGGAAGAGGAAGCGGAACCAGTTGCTAGTGAAACTCCAGTATGGCGTAAGCAACTAAATCTGAATCAGTGGCGCGATCGCCTAAAATCCAAATGGAACCAACTTGATGTTAAGTCTATTAATCCCTTTGGTAATAAAGCTGTAGAGCCAGAAGAGACTTTGGAAATCGCCCCTGAATCTCCGGTTGTAGAAGAGGTGATTGAATCCCCTTCTGAACCCGAAACTATAGAAGAAGAAATTGAAACTCCAGAACCCGAAGCACTTGAACCCGAAGTTATAGAAGAGGAAATTGAGGCTCCAGAAGCGTTGGAAGAAGACGTTCAAGAGGCGATCGAATTTCCCGATTTAGTCGATTCTGCGCCTTTGGAAGAATCGATAGCTCCTATAGAATCTCCTCCTCTGGAAATCTTGAATAACCCTTCAGAAATAGAAGCATCTGAATAGCAACCAATGCTTCCTACTCCACAGATAGAATCAATGGAGCGCGTTAACTAGAACTGCTCTATTCCCTAGTACCAATCGCTATATCCGATCGCTCTTGGGTAAAATAATGGGGCCAAATGCGATCGCAGAACAATAGAGTGCCACCAGACACACAAAGGGGAACCGTTAAGATATTGATAAACGGAACACTCACCAATCCAAAACACACTAAGCCAAACGTGGCACTGGCGGGAAACGTGCGCCAAACTAAGGTTAACTTTTGCCGAAACGGAAGCTTGCGGCGCTCTAGAGGGGAATCAAAAAAATCTAGGCAAACGAGGGTTGTCGCTAAGGTTAAACTGCCGATGCTAAAGACTAGGGTTCCGATTGCCGGAATAAAGTTAAATAGCAATAAGGGAATACCAGCGATCGCCATCAACAGTAGTTTTTTCAACTCAAACAGGATGGCTCGCCAAATATCCTGGGCGATCGCCAACGGATGAGTATTGATCTGCGGCAGTTGTCCCAGGCGTATTTTCTCAATTTGTTCTGATAATTGACCATACCAGGGAGACCCTAAAATTGCCCCAAACTGAACCAATAAAAAGCCTGTAACCAGAAATAAAACCAACAGCATCAAAACATTTAACAGCCAATGGACGACAACTGCAAACCCAGTTAAAAACCCTAACCACATCGGTAAACTAGCGATCCATTGATTCCACTGAAACGTCCACTGCTGTGTCAGAGTATCCACCAGTTCCAAACCGGGAAACACTAAACCCACATAGAGCGCAATACCAATCAAGATATTGATTAAAATCGGCACAATTACATAACCGCGCAATTTAGGCTGATTCACCAATAATGCCAAAGCGCGAAACGGGTAAGTTGCTCCAGCAATCAATCCCATGGGAAGATTAAACATAGCGATCGCACCTTATCGTAAATCCAGAGAGAGCATCACATGGCTATCCGTCATACATTCTCCACAGATCATCTACAATTATCCTACCTTCAATGGCATTGCTCAGGCACAGAACCCGTGTTGTTATTGCATGGTTTAGCCGATCATGCCCTCGTTTGGTCAAGTTTCGCTTCCTCCCTAGGGCCAAACTTCCATTGCATTGCCCCCGACTTGCGCGGCCATGGAGAAAGTGATAAACCCAAAACCGGATATACCTTCGATCGCCTGATTACCGATTTAGAAGCATTAATGGATCATCTGGAATGGGAAAGCGCCCATATTGTTGGTCACTCCTTTTCCGCGAAATTTTTACCCCTCTGGGCAAGTCAGAATTCCCAACGTTTCCGGACGATGACCTTAGTCGATCCCTTTTTTATTGATAAAATCCCCAATTTCTTTGAGGTCACTTTTCCCTTACTCTATCGCGTCTTGCCCTTCTTGCAAGGGATGGGCCCCTTTAACAGTTATCAGGCTGCCGAAACCAAAGCCAAAACCCTCAAACAATATCAGGGATGGAGCGATTTACAACAACAAGTTTTTCAAGATAGTATCGAATCTAAACCGGATGGTACTTGGGGAAGTAAATTCACTGTTGATGCTCGCAATGAAATCTTTAAAGAAGTTATGCAAGTTGCTGGACTGACCCAACCCCTAAACCTGCCCACTTTATTAATTACTCCAGAAAAAGGCCTCAATCGCACAAACTGGCAATTAAAACCGTACCGCACTTATCTTCAGAATTTAACAATTGAAACAGTCCCCGGTAACCATTGGGCCTTTTTAGTTGAGCCAGAATCCTTTAATCAAGTTTTAGGTGATTTTTTGCAAAGTTATCTCTCTTCTGTCACTCAGAATTCCCCGGAGTGACAGCAATGCAGAGTCTTATTGCCAATAAAAGAATCAGAGTTCCACCTCTCTTTTTGCGAATTACGAAAGGGACAGAAGGGGGATAATTGGAATGACTATTGCCTTTTGTCTGCTCCATCACTATCCCCTAGCCCAAAGTGCTATAAACCGCTAGAGTCAAGACTGTTAGCCTCGTCAGCAGTCGCGGGCAAATGCAGTCCACATTCTTGTTTAAGACCTTGGAAGCGGGTATCACGTTCATGTCCATCTTCCAAACTGAGTGGGCGAGAAGAATGCCAATCTCCAACAGTCATATATCCCTCATCAAACAACGGATGATAGGGTAAATCATGAGCAACTAAATATTGGTAAACATCCCGTGAATTCCAATTCAGAATGGGTAAAACCTTATAAATATCGCCTTGACGATTAATAAACTGTAAACTTTTACGATGATCGGTTTGGTCGCGGCGCAAACCCGCTAACCAAGCAGTGACGTTAAGTTCTTTTAACGCTCGTTGCATGGGTTCAACTTTACGAAGTTGATCGTATTGATTTAATGCTTCTACTGTACCTTGTTCCCAGAGTTTGCCATAAATGGCTTCCATATGGGCTGGACTCATGGGAGATTGGTAAATTTTTAGGTTGAGGTTGAGTTTGTGGGTTAAATCATGGGCAAAGCGATAGGTTTCTGGAGGTAAATAGCCCGTATCTACCCAAATAACTGGGATATTGGGCGCAACAGAAGTGACCAAATGGAGCATCACAGCCGATTGAATGCCAAAACTGGTACTCATGGCTAGACCTTCGCCAAAGGTTCTAGCAGCCCATTGCACAATATCCCTAGCCTCAATATCGGAGAGCTGTTGGTGTAGGGTTTGAGTATCGAGGTTGGGTAGCGCGGTAATGGTTGAATTCATTAATGATTCAGGTTCCTAAGCGGTAGTAGTAGACTGGATTATTCATATCAGGTTATCAAAGGATGGAGATGAAGGGGAGAATTTAAACCTTAAGTCAGGAATTTCCCATTGGTATAGCGCTGCCCGCTAGGGTGGAGCAATTAGGGGAAGCTCATTTGTGCCATTGACTTAGAGTCAAGAGCGGCAATTCCTTCAGAAACCTTAACTTTTTCCTATTTTTGCTCGAAGAAGTGGCGGTGCAGGAGCAGGAGAGGGCTGATAGGGCTGAACGGAGCGCAATAACGATCCGTATCACCTCAGAGGTCGCGAACGTCCTTGCTGAAGCGACTGTTGAGAAAAAAAACAGCTCATTCAACAGTGAAGGGAACGTTGGGTGCAACTGGAGATCGAGCCACAGCCTTTGAGTTACCCTTAAACAGCCATCTCATTATGTTTTAGAAAGTCTAATTGCCGTCTCCAATTCTCGTCGATCCCTTTTAGACATTTTAGGTTTCTGTTTTAGAAAATCCACCAGTATTGTAACTTCAAAAAAAACTGGATTTCTGACATGAGGCTCTCTTGATAGGTGAACTTCAACCCTGTATTCTCCATCAATTAATAAAGTATAAAAATCCATGTCAGGCTCTGGAATCCAGTGCAAAAGAAATATTTCATCTCCTAAATTTGGGAAATGGGATTTAAGGATCGTTCTGAGCAAAGTACATTCTGGGCTATAAAGGATTGCATCTCTAGATTTTTCTAATTGTTCAGAAATTGGGAATAAAACCACGCTCGAATACCACTTACAAATAACGTTTACGCTTGGTTTGGGCTTGAAATTGGTTTGAGTCCCGCTAAGGGTTTAGTGCTTTCTGGATCGCCCTCTTCATCTGGAAGAGGATGGATCGGGTTGTCTGCCACTTGTGGGGTACTGAGGGTGTTGTCGCTGGGTAGGAGTTTCAGGAACGGAAGGGGTAGAAGGGAGGAGAGGTTAGTGAGGGTAACTAACAGGGCAAGGTTGTCGAAGGTGTTGGGGGTAATGCCAAAGCTATGCATGAGAAGAGCGCCCAACTCTTGGGAGACGACATGGGACAGGTTGGCAATGGACATGAGCAGAGCAAACAGGGTGGCTTCGATACCAGGGGGGCAAAGTTTCGCGCAGAGAACAAGAACCGGCATAAAGGCAATTTCGCCAATGACGGTGAGAATTACGCTATCTCCTAGGCTAAACCACCGATCTCCAATCCCCAAGAGTCGATTTGTATGGGTAACCAGCAGTACCGGGGTGAAGCCAAAAAGGACAGCTATGACGGTACTCCAACCAAAGATTTGCCGGAAGGGAACGGCTTTGAGGAAGCGTTGAAAAATCCAAATGCCAATTAATCCGGCAATACTGGTAAATAGACGCACGCGACCCAGAAATTCCGGTTGAAAGCCTAATTCGTTGGTGGTGAAAAAGAAAAAGGCAGAGTCGGAGGAAGGAGTGGCTTGCCAGAGGAAGAGGAAGAGGGTGGGTTTCCAGATGGAGGGGAGCAATATCGCTTCTTTAAGCTGCGATACTTGGTGTTTGATGGTATTCCATGCTGGAGTAGAGTCCGTTACTGGGGATTCGACGATCAGCCCCGCTCCTATGGCTACAATTAATGGGAAAATTGCTGTAATGCCAAACACTTGTTGGGGAGTCAGAATTTCTAATAACCATCCACTTAAATAAGCTGTGATTAATCCTCCTAGGGCTGACGTTCCCCAACAGAGAGATTGTAGCGATCCGACTTGGCTGGTGGATTCCGTTCTAGCTCGTTCAACTACAATGGAGTCGGCAATTACGTCACTGATGGCAACTGAAAGGGAGCTAAGGGCGATCGCCCCTGTTGCCATGACTGCACTATCAACAACTGTTGCCAATACTACCCAAGCCAAACTCCCCAACAAACCCGACAAAATCAGATAGGGACGGCGACGGTAGCCCAAAATCGGCCAACCATCAGACATAAATCCCCACAGGGGTTTAATAATCCAAGGTAGGGCTGCCACTCCCGTGAGCGCTGCCACTTGGGCAGGAGAAAGACCCAAGTCATCTTTGAGAAAAAAACTAATGGCTAATCGAGCCAGACTTAAAACCCCTTGCACGAAATATACCAGCAAAATAGCCAGTAATTCTGGGGTGGGTTCATTACCCAATAGCAGTTTTTTGAACAGATTCTGGGAGCCAGAGGAGGAAAAGCCAATCATGTTACAAATCTTTATATTCCTTAGTAACTATGATAGCGCTTTGATGAGCGGGGGAGTGGGGGAATGGGGGAAACGCGGAAACATGACCCATTGCTGCCTATTCTCTATTCCCTATTCCCCATTCCCTCTCTAGTCTCTCGATTTCCGCGCTCCGATCGCGGCTGCACCATAATTAATCCGACAGCCTACATTAAAAATACTTGCGCCACATTCTAAAGGCACCACCTGGTCGTTGAGAATCGCGCTACAACTGACATACTGATCGCCATTGGTATCCTTAACCATACATTCAATTGGGGTTGCACCGGCCTGTCTTGACCAGAGCCTCATACCCAAAGCCGCCACTTCATGTTGCCAAAAGAAAACCGTTAGAGCGATCGTCACTAGAACCGCCCCCACCAGTCCAACTTTCAGTTGCCAACTGGCCAATATATTACCGACCTTGGTTTGCAGAGGTTCCAGAAAGCTGGTCTCCTCTTTTTGTTCAGTCACCGTTTCCACGGGTTTAGATAATTCTGAATTTCCTTGAGTTTCAGACATGGTATGGCTCCTGTAGTTTTCAGCTCAAGCGAGTCTTTGTCGATAATTATAGGAGATTTGCACAAAAGCTGGTTTCTGTGAACTCCGGCTGGTCTCAGAGCAGTGGATCGGAGATAAACGATGCAAAACTTAACATAATCTCAGAGAGACTGCGATCGAACATTGTCCCCAGACTCTGATAGACTGATACACTGAAACCGGCTAAATATAAGCATTTCACTGAATTACCTCTAGGGAGAAAAACTGTGATTGAAACCACATTGGGATTAGAAATTATAGAAGTGGTCGAACAAGCGGCGATCGCCTCTGCTCGTTGGATGGGGAAAGGGGAAAAAAACACCGCTGACCAAGTCGCTGTAGAAGCGATGCGCGAACGCATGAACCAAATCCACATGCGCGGACGTATCGTCATCGGAGAAGGAGAACGGGATGACGCTCCCATGCTCTACATCGGTGAAGAAGTCGGCATTTGCGCCCGTGAAGATGCCAAAGACTTCTGCAACCCCGACGAATTAGTCGAAATTGACATCGCCGTTGACCCCTGCGAAGGAACCAACCTCGTCGCTTACGGTCAACCCGGTTCCATGGCTGTGCTTGCCATTTCTGAAAAAGGCGGACTCTTCGCTGCTCCCGACTTCTACATGAAAAAACTGGCAGCTCCTCCAGCGGCCAAAAACCATGTAGATATCCGCAAATCAGCGACCGAAAACCTAAAACTCATCTCCGAGTGTCTCGATCGCTCCGTAGAAGAATTAGTCGTTGTCGTCATGGATCGGCCTCGTCACAAAAACCTGATCAACGAAATTCGTAGCGCTGGCGCAAGAGTTCGCCTCATTGCCGATGGAGACGTATCCGCCGCCATTTCTTGTGCCTTTTCCGGAACCAATATCCATGCCCTCATGGGAATTGGAGCCGCTCCCGAAGGAGTCATTTCCGCTGCTGCCATGCGCTGCTTAGGGGGTCACTTCCAAGGTCAACTCATCTACGATCCAGAAATCGTCAAAACCGGCTTAATTGGCGAAAGCAAAGAAAGCAATCTCGAACGTCTACGCAGCATGGGCATCGAAGACCCAGACCGGGTATACAATGCAGAAGAACTTGCCTGTGGAGAAACCGTCTTGTTTGCCGCGTCCGGCATTACCCCTGGAACCCTCATGGAAGGCGTTCGCTATTTCCACGGTGGAGCCAGAACCCATAGCTTGGTCATTTCCAGTCAGTCCAAAACTGCCCGGTTTGTAGACACTGTTCATATGGCTGACGCACCCAAGAATATCCAATTAAAATAGGATAACTTTTCAATTACAGTCGTTTCTGCTGTCAACGATCTCCCCAACCCCCTTTTTTAAGGGGATGGGGAGATCGGGGGATAGGGGGTTTAATCAAAGGAAGTAGAACACCCTAAAACTCCATCTCCATAGGGGCTTCAATGAAACTGAAGCCATCTTTTCTTTATAATCTGCCCAAAATCTTAGCAAGTTGTCTTAACAAACATTAACCCATGAATGTTGCAGTTATCGGTTTAAGCCATAAAACAGCTTCCGTTGAAGTTCGAGAAAAACTCAGTATTCCTGAACCCCAACTCGAACAAGCCATCACCACCCTCAAGCTCTATCCTCATATCGAAGAAGTTGCCATTCTAAGCACCTGTAACCGCTTAGAAATCTATGTGGTGATTCGTGACAATCAACAAGGCGTTTGGGAAGTGACCCAATTTCTTTCCGAACATAGCCAACTGCCCCTCTCCCAATTGCGTCCTCACCTGTTTATTCTCCTCCATGAAGATGCAATTATGCATTTAATGCGCGTGGCAGCCGGATTAGACAGCTTGGTACTCGGTGAAGGGCAAATTTTATCGCAAGTTAAACAAGGTCATAAACTCGGCCAACAGTATAAAGGTGTGGGTCGGATTCTCAACCGCTTAATGAAACAAGCGATTACTGCGGGGAAACGGGTACGCACGGAAACCAACATCGGCACAGGTGCAGTTTCTATTAGTTCAGCCGCGGTTGAACTTGCCCAAATGAAATTAGAAACCCTGGAAGAATGCAAGATTGCCATTATTGGTGCGGGTAAAATGTCCCGTTTGTTGGTACAACACTTGCTCTCCAAAGGCGGTACTCAAATTAGTATTGTCAATCGCTCCATGCAGCGCGCTGAAGAATTAGCCAATAAATTTAGTGAGGCTTCTTTAGCGCTTCATCCCATGGGAGAAATGATGGAGGTGGTTCAGGCATCCGATTTGGTTTTTACCAGTACTGGAGCAACTCAACCCTTATTAAATCGTGCCAATTTAGAACCCATTGTTAATCCAGAACGCCCCTTAACTTTAATTGATATTTCGGTTCCTCGGAATGTGGATGCTGATGTGAGAGAGTTACCCTCAGTCAAACCCTATAATGTGGATGACTTGAAGGCAGTGGTTGCCCAAAATCAGGAAAGTCGCCGTCAAATGGCGATGGAAGCTGAAAGCTTATTAGAAGAAGAAGTAGAAGCGTTTGAGGTATGGTGGCGCAGTCTGGAAACTGTACCGACGATTAACTGTTTACGTCATAAAGTGGAGACGATTCGCGAGCAAGAGCTAGAAAAAGCCCTTTCTCGTTTGGGGTCTGAGTTTGCGGAGAAACATCAAGAAGTGATTGAAGCACTCACCCGTGGAATTGTGAATAAAATTCTACACGATCCTATGGTACAACTGCGGGCCCAACAGGATATTGAAGCTCGCAAGCAAGCCATGGAAACTCTGAAGACGTTGTTTAATTTGGAGATCGAGGCGGCTTCTAGTAATCAATATAGCTAGGGGGAATGACTGGTTATCGCTCTTCCTTGTGCTATCCGGTGGATTTCGATCGCCCTAAATCCCCCTTATCCCATAGGAGATGGGGGGATGAGGGGAATAATTTGCGGATTTATTTGGGATTGGAAGAAGGCGTGTAGTCGGCGATCACAAAAATAAAGATTCCATGGATCGCCAACAGTCCCAACCAGCCTAAGCTAAACCAAGTCAGCCAGAGGAGGGTATCCGGCTTAATTTGATGAACAAACCAGAGTCCGGAGTTCGTTGCGGCATATATCGCTACATGGAGCGCAAAGTTCATCCGGTCATCTAAGCGGCGATAGTCTGGATCGTTGTTACGGTCGGGTTTTCGAGGCCAACGTGGAGGCATAGGTGATAGGGCGCTTCGTGCTAAGGAATGGGGAATAGGGAATGGGTATTGTACTCAGGGTTTGAGTCTGTAACCATGCACCTCATAGGAGCGTTTAACGCTCTACCCTCAATGTAGAATAAATCGAATCCTGAATCAATCGGCTCCCTTCGACACTCGGCTACGCTGCGGCGCTTCGCTCAGGGAGCATCAGCCCCTTTCTCCCCATCCATTTCCCCGTGTCTCCGTGTCCCCGCGTCCCCGATTCCCCCATCCCCCTATGGTTCAACTGATTAATATTGGATTTGGTAATATCATTCATGCCAATCGAGTCATTGCGATTGTCACTCCAGAGTCAGCACCGATTAAACGGGCGATCGCCGAATGTCGCGATCGCGGACAATTAATTGATGCCACCTATGGTAGACGCACCCGCGCTGTGATAATTATGGATTCAGGCCATGTTGTTCTATCTGCCATTCAACCAGAAACCGTTTCCCACCGGCTGATGTCTCAAAAGGGTAACCGGGAATCTTAAGGGAGCAGAGGATAACGTTTAGAATACATTGGGAATGATACAAACGGTTGGGACAGGAAAATTAGTGGTTATTACGGGCCCAAGTGGGGTGGGTAAAGGGACGTTAGTGCGATCGCTGCTCAAGCGTCATCCAGATATTTATTTGTCAGTCTCAATGACCACTCGTTCTCCTCGCCCTGGAGAAGTGAACGGTAAAGATTATTTTTTTGTCACTCCAGAACAGTTTCAAGATTTAATCGCTGCGGAGCAACTGTTGGAATGGGCCCAATTTGCTGGTAATTATTATGGCACGCCTCGCCAACAGGTCGAGGAAAAAATCAAGCAAGGAATACTGGTATTATTAGAGATTGAGTTAGAAGGCGCTCGGCAGATTTGCGCCTCCTTTCCCGAAGCTCTGAGACTCTTTATTTTGCCCCCATCGATGTCCGAGTTAGAGCGCAGATTACGCGATCGTCAAAGCGAATCTCCAGAGGCAATTACCCGCCGTCTCAACCGTGCCATCATCGAAATTGCTGCCGCAGACGAGTTTGATGTGCAAATTGTTAATGATGACTTCGATCGAGCCTTAGCGGAAGTTGAGTTGGTCTTATTTCCTGGTTTACCCGAGTTGAGCCTACAATCTTAAGCGATCAATCCTTAGCATAAGAATTAGCCTTTCTCCGATATCAACACCGTTTAAGACTGAGCTGCCATGGCTTCTTCTACCCAACTATCAAATGTCTCTTGATTATCCTCAATCCACTGATTGACATGACGTTCAATATCTTCCGGTTGGTCTTCTCCTTGTTCCATCAGATTATTTTGGCCGCTAATATCTTCAATCGGAATTTGTACGACCTCAAATAGCTTTTTC
Source organism: Roseofilum sp. SBFL (assembly GCF_017746885.1). Classification (NCBI taxonomy): domain Bacteria; kingdom Bacillati; phylum Cyanobacteriota; class Cyanophyceae; order Desertifilales; family Desertifilaceae; genus Roseofilum; species Roseofilum sp. SBFL. The sequence continues at coordinate 52,878 of NZ_JAGHZH010000049.1, forward strand.
GCCGCAGGATTTTCATCAACAAACTTCTTATTGGCCAAAATTCTCATGCGATCGACTGGGAAACCCAGGTTTTTTCCTTCAGCCGTTGTATCTGCTTCAGTTAACTCCGTTTGTCCTTCTGGTAAATCAGTTTTAGAAACTTGTAACCAAATGGTGTCTTCCCCAGGTTTCAATAAGCTCCCGACCCAAAATGGAGTCCACATATAAAACAGGACAGGTTCACCTTGATTATAGCGAACGATGGTTTCAGCAATTAATGCTCCAAACTGCCCTTGATCGTTTTCTACCGTATCTCGCAAGCCGTAAGCGTCTAGATGATGCTCAATGGTCAATTCACAAGCCCAACCTGAGTTACATCCGATTAAGTTGGCTTTACCATCGCCATCACTATCAAAGAGTTTAGCAATTTCTGGGTCTTGTAACTGCTCTAAATTGGTAATCTGATACTTATCTGCTGTCTTTTTGTCAATTTGATACCCCTGTAAAAGGTTGGGTACAATGACTCCAAGTTTGCTTAAGTTGTCCTCACCCCCACTATTTTCATACAATTGGGTTTGGTTATTTTCCCAATGATTGGTGGTGTAGTCCACGTCTCCATTGGAGATTGCCACAACCATCGTTGCAGTTTCAAGTTCTGCGGGTTCTGGAGTCTCATATCCCAATTTTTGTAGGGCTTTATTGACGATCTGAGTTTGAAACCGTTCTTCTAAAAGACTCGTATGAACAGATTGAACGGTTATTCCAGTACCCGGTAAGTCCGTGTTTTCGGAGGAAACTTCACTCTGAGTAGTTGGAGTATTGGAGGGTTGACAGGCGATCGCCCCTAAGAGCAATCCCCCGACTATCGTACCCCAGGCGACAGTCTTTGTTCTCAATTGGATCATAGTTTAATCAGTGGATACAACAATCAAATATTTCATCTTTTGATTGGGTAACCTTAGCATACGAGGTTACCGTACTGGTCTAATCTTGAAAAATCATCAGACTTCCCGTATAACATGCCACCCAAACTTGATGGGTTTCGGGGTCATAGGTTACGCCAATGGGAGCCGCTTCTGTGGAAACCGTTTGCAGGACTTTCATATCCTGAGTGCGAATCTTACTCAGGGTATCGGAATTGTAATTGACTACATATAAAAATTGTCCATCATCAGATAAGACCATGCTGCGGGGGGCACTCCCAGTGGAAACTTTACTAACAATTTCTCCAGTTTTGAGGTCTAGTTTCCCGACTTCGTTATCCAGATTAAAACTGACATACAAATAGGATTCTAAGGGGTCTAAATTTAAGTGACGAGGAGTGACTCCAACCTGGTTAAACCATTGCACAGAATAGTCATTGAGGTTGACTTTGGCAATATCATCCGATCCCATAATGGCAACATAGGCAAATTGAGATTGGGTATCCACTTCAATTCCCCGTGGATAGGCATCAAGGGGAATACGCTTAATTTCTTGATTCTGTTGGGTGTCAATGATACTTAAGTCCCAGCTACACCAGTTGGAAACTAGAACCAGGCGATTATTGGGGGTGGTGGCTACATATTTGGGTACAGATCCCACCCAGATGACGTTTTCAATTTGCAGGGTTTCGGTGTTGATGCGATAGAGGGTGGAGGGGTCAAAGTTGGCATCGGGATGACAGACATCATCTCCAGGACGATTAAATCCGGGGCCGTACATTTGATAGTTGGATACCCAGGCATATTGACCGTTATGAGAAAAGGCGGCTTCTACGGGCGATCCTTGGAAGAGTCCGCTATATTCGGTATGACCAAAGGCTTCTAAGTCGACGCGATCGCTGATTGTTCCGACTAAATTATACTCCCGGTCGTAGACGGTGACCGTATGGGAATACATCATATTTTGGGCGAAGAATAGACCATTTCCTGAATGTACGATTGATTTAGGCGAGAGGTTCCCACGAATCACGTGGTTGAGCGTCATGGGGCTGGAATCGGCCCAGATGGTCTGTTGAACGGTGTCGAGTTGCTGTTGATAGTCTGCTTTGAGGCTAGGAATCTGAGTAAACTGGGGATGATTGGGGGGTAGGGTGTCGAGGGTGGAGATCGCCTGTTGCCAATAGGATTTTACTTCACGCCATTGAGCCTTGGTTCGTGCGGTGGACGTTAAAGAATTGGCTTGATTAACCGCATTTTCCACATCTTGCCAGCGATCGGGTGTGGCTTGGGGTTCTGGTGTGGGTTCGGATGCAGCAATTTCCCACTCATACAAAGATTGCGCCACTTCTCCGTCTTGGATCAAGATTTCCGTGGCAAATAGATAAGTACCGAGGATAGACGCAGGTAAAGAAAGACCTAAACAGAAGGATTTGAAGCGCCACAGTCGTCTGTATCGTCTGCGTACCTTGCGAGGAACCCTGTCAGCAGGCTTGAGTTGTGGGCTAACACCAGGATGTTTAGCTAAAGTTTGGGTTGCAGATTTGCCCACTCTAGAGGGAGCGTAGGTTAGTAATACCATGAAAGTAGGAACTGTACTGAGTCATTGCTAGTTGTTTTTGAGGGCAGCGATCGTGGATACTCAAAATTAGTATGACCCCACCTGTGTTCCCTAGGATTGTACCGACTTTTGTTCCTTAAGTCTTCTCTTGATTTCTATAATCCCGTATGGATGATTTGAGATTAAACGTAAAAGACGGTCATCTGCGGATAGATCGGGAAGGTTTTATTAAACTTTTGGAGGAATTGCTGGATAATGCTTTTAGGTTTTCAGAGCGGTGAACTGAGATGACAGTTGTTGGTGAAATAGAAGGGGAATTTTATCATTTAGCGATTCGCGATCGCGGACGGGGAATGAGTGCAGAACAGATCGCTAATTTCGGTGCTTACCAGCAATTCGATCGGAAAATCTATGAACAACAAGGTTCAGGATTAGGCTTATCGATTGTTAAGGAATTGGTGAATTTATATGACGGAAAATTTACGATTGAGAGTTCTCTCAACAAAGGAACAACCATCCATGTTCTTTTACCCACCCTACCGCAAGCAGAGGAATCTTGATAGACTGAGATTCTATAGTGATTCTACGTTAGGTAGGTATTAATGAGTCTATTTGAAGATCGAGACTTGATGCATCTTCCCTCTGTGTTTATTGGTGGCGAATACAATTGGCAAGCTCAGATTCATGCCGCACAAGTGGAAAGTCAGAAATTGCGGCGCTTACGCCAGCAGTGGAGTTCGGAACGTCCTAGTCATTTCAATCATCCGAAGGGGGGTTCGACTAAAAATTAGGCAATAGGCAATGATGGAGTCCCCGTGTCGTCGCTCCCTGAGCGTAGCCGAAGTGTCGAAGGAAGCGTCCTATTCCTCTATTTCCTATTACTTAACAATTACGGGGGTTCCCAAGGTTGTCCAGTTAAAGAGCCATTGGGCATGATCGACAGCGACATTCACACAACCATGGCTGACGGGTATACCAAATTGATTATGCCAGTAAGCGCCATGGATGGCATAATGACCGGAATAGTACATAGTATAGGGAACGTCGGGTAAATCGTAACCATCTCCTCGCATTCGTGCTAGTTCATGTTTGGATTGGATGGCAAAGCTGCCCCTAGGTGTTTCATGGTAGGCTTTACCGGTGGAGATAATGACGCTGTAGATGGGAATGGAGCCTTCCCAAGCCGTGAGTCGTTGGGTGGCAACGTTAACCTCGATCCAGCGTTGGCTGGAGTTTTTGAGGGTTTGAGTCTGTTCTTCTAGGGTGGGGTTTTGGGCGAAGGTGGGGATGGGTTGAATACCATGCGCTCCAAGAATAATGAGGGTGAGGATAGGAATAATAGCTTTCATGGCAGTGATGCAGAGTCGATCGCTATAGCGCTATGCGCTAGTAATGGGTAATGTCTCAAAACAGAGAGCAAGTGCTATAGCAGAGAAAGGAAGAGTTAGGACACTTTCTATTGCCTATTACGGATTGCCTATTGCTAAAACAATAACCTAACCGTCTTAAAGCACTCCTTTATATATTCCTATTTTGCCTGAAGAACTATCGATCATCCATGCGTAATTGTGCTAGGAGTCGGTGGCTGTTTTCGGAAATTGCTTGCCAATTTTGTGCTTTGACTAAAGATGGAGGAAAAAGTTGGGTGGATAACCCAACGCCGATCGCCCCGGCTTTAATTAAATCTAGGGCATTGTTTGGAGTAACACCTCCTGTGGGAATGAGGGGAATATGACCTAAAGGGCCTTGTAAACTTTTAAGATAGTGGCTACCACCAAGGGATTGAATGGGAAAGACTTTGACGCTACTGGCTCCTGCTTGCCAAGCGGTAACAATTTCGGTGGGGGTAAGAGCGCCGGGAATGATGGGAATATTGACTTCGATCGCCTGTTCAATCAGTGGGGGATGGGTATGGGGTGAAAATAAAAACTCTGCACCGCAGGCGATCGCGTCTTGCATCTGATTGCTAGTGAGTACGGTTCCTGCGCCGATGGTACAGTGGGGTAACTGTTGACGCAGTAAGGCGATCAGATCGGCGGGGCGATCGCTATTCCAGGTAATTTCAATTAAACCCATTCCTCCCTGCGCGACTGCATGGGCAAGTTGCATCCCCAATTTCAGATCGGGAGAACGGATGACGGCGATCGCCCGATAATGATGCAGTAAGTCTAACCACCGTTGCTTGTACATAGGGAATAGAGAACAGGAGACAGGGAATAAGGACAAAAAAAGAAACAAGGCCATTTTAAGAGCCTTGTAATTGAGTCATGGATTGGAATATTTTAAGTTGAGTTGTTGTTGCTTTAGTTGTTAGCAGTACTCCAAGGGCTACAGAGTTGGAGAATGATGCCACAACCGACTACTTTTAACAGTTCTAAGACCCAATATCCCATTTGCATGGGCATCATTTCTGAGGAAACCGAGCGCACGGTTTCAAAGAAGGTTAAGTTGAGTCCCATGGCGCTCATTTGAGGAGTTAAGCCATAGGTGTCTACTAAAGCGATCGCCAATAAAATAACGGATAAGATAAGGGCAGTATGGCGTTTTGCGTCTGAGAGTTGATGTTGATTTTCTAAAACGAGTAAGCCGGTTAAGGTTAAAGCGGCACAGAGAGTTTCTACACGGTTAAAAATCCAAAAAATAGAATAACCAGCCGAGGCAAATCCCGGTTGAGTCATCATTCCAGCCGTATATAAACCTGGCATAATTACCAGATCGATAATGAGGGTTGCACTCAACCAGAATCCTAGAGCGCCTAGGAGGATTTGTTGCCAATTGAGGTTTTTCCCATTTGTTCCAGATAGAGTTCCCATTTCGTTTCTCTCGTACACTCTCTACTTTTTTGTTGTACCGAACTTTTGCCCCAACTGCGTAAGAGTGCAATATTTATTTATATCTATCGGATCGGGTGAACGATTTTTCTAGGATTCACTTCAGTTAATATTGAGAAGTGTAAAGAAAGTCAGCCAAAGGTCATGAATCACCCAAGTGGGGGAAGTCAAAATCTAGGGACGTGAATTGAATAGGATTAAGGGATTTCAGGATCGAGCTATGAACGCACAATCCAAGCTCAGAATAGGAGCGATCGCTGCTAGTCTGTTGCTCTTATTGTCCGTAATCTCACTGGAAAGTCAGTCGGTGCAAGCTCAACCCATTTCTGCTTGTACGGCGATTTTAGGGGAAGAAGACCAGGAAAATGACTTAGGGATCTATGATGGTGTTGGCACAGAATTTTACACGAGATATTATGGTAGTCCTGGCGATCGCGTCTCAATTCTGCAAGGCGATCGAGATGGATTGGCGATCGCTAACGATAAATATGGAAACAATTGGGTAAAAGTAGAATTGCTTCAAAGTCAGGCTAGGGGATGGGTGCGGCGAGATAATTTGAGTGAATTTGAATGTTATAATCAAGGCAAGAGTGGGAGTCCCACAGGTGTAGTGGTGAAAGCCAAACCCCTACTGTATCGACTGGCAATTTCATGGAGTATCAGGTGATGGATCGACAAGCACTGGTAGTATTTGATATTGATGGGGTTTTGCGAGATGTGGGTCAATCCTATCGTCGGGCGATCGCCGATACAGTGGAGAAATTTACGGATAATCACTATCGTCCCACTTTAGCAGATATGGATGAGCTGAAAAATGAGGGAATTTGGAACAATGATTGGGAAGCGTCTCAAGAGTTAGTGTATCGCTATTGGGTGAGTCAAGGTCAAACCAGGGAGAGTATGGCACTTAACTATGAGGAACTGGTGGAGTTTTTCCAATCTCGCTATCAAGGAAGCGATCTCCAGAACTTCAATGGATATATTACCCATGAACCCTTATTGGTTACGGCGGATTATCTGTATGACTTGAATAACCACGGGATTCTGTGGGGGTTTTTTAGTGGAGCAACGCGGGCAGAAGCCAAGTATGCTCTAGAGTATCGGTTAGAGCTGTCGAATTTAGCGTTAGTGGCAATGGAAGATGCTCCAGGAAAACCCGATCCAACCGGATTATTTCAGGTGATTGAACAGTTAGATTCCGATCCCAAGCTACCGGTGTTGTATGTGGGGGATACGGTGGCGGATATGAAGACAATAGAGCGAGCAAGAGCAGAGCAACCCGATCGGTTATGGGTGGCGATCGGCGTTTTACCGCCCCATGTGCAAGAAACCCAAGAACGAAGCCAAGCCTATGCCCAACGATTGGAAAGTGCTGGAGCGCAAAGGGTATTTAAAAATGTAGAAGATTTAGCGGTTGATGAGATTAAAGCATTGATTTAAAGGGACATTAGATGGACTTTAAAAGGGTCTCTCAACTCTACATTAGACCTCTTCCATCAGTCAGTAGAAAATGAAGGTAAGAGTATCCTATATTCTTACCCCCATTCCCTATTCCCTGACTTCTCCAAGAAGTCTATTACTTGGGCTGATCTACAATAAAAAATGATCGCTTAAGCCATAACGCTTCAGATCTATGACTTCTACATTACCCACCACCTCCACCGATCGCCATACAGCCCTACCTTCTATTCCTCCTCTGGAAAATGGCGATCGCCTCACTCGTCCTGAGTTTGAGCGTCGCTATTTTAATATGACCGAAGTAAAAAAAGCAGAATTAATCGGAGGAGTAGTATACATAGCTTCCCCCCATCCTCCGATATGCACTGTTACTAGATCGGAGAGACCAAATAGAGTAAAAATGGGGACGAGCCATCGAGAGAGTGTAGCATAGAGGGGGAAAGGGAAGGAGCGATCGCCAACCCAATCCGAGAGCAAACAGCATCCATAAACTCGCTTCAATGCGGTTACCACGATCATAAATACCCTCTAACACTCGAATTTGAGCCTCAGTACTAAGATAATGGAGTTTAAGTACCAATCCAGATCTCAGTATAGCCAAGCCACTTAAAGCCAAAGTGAGGCCAATTTTAGCCCAACGGGAGCAACCTAACCGAGGATGAGATAACTTCATAATGAGTGCATCCAATTAAATGACTCAAAAGTTGTCTGTCTTGTGACAACAAATACGGTAAAATATTACCAATTTTAATAATGAGTTGACAAAATGAGATGTGACAGTAAATATTCATTCATCAAGGAGATTTTATCCAATTGGCGATACTGCTGAATCAATGGATTAATAAAGCATCTGAAAAACTTCCCTTAAGGATAGTTTTAATTGTGCCATTCTTGGTACAAATATTTGTAGTCGTAGGATTAATTGGATATTGGTCTTATCGTAATGGACAACAAGCCATTGAAGAATTAGCGACCCAGTTACGACAAGAAACAACCAGCCGCATCACCGATCATTTAAACACTTATTTATCGAATCCCCATTTAATAAATCGAATTAATCTTCACGATTTAGAAATAGGCAAACTAGATCTCAATAATGTGACCTTATTAGAACGTCATTTTTGGCAACAAATACAACTTTTTCCAAATATATCTTATAGTTATTTAGCGACACCCAAAGGTCTTTTTAGTGGTTCAGAAAATATCGTGAATGGTCAAGTTAGAACTGCCCATTGGAGCATAGACGATCCGGAGAAAGTCTATCAAATTTGGGATGTAGATCGGGCCGGATATCGGACAGAAATATACGATCAATATCCCAATTGGGATATGTTTAGTAAGGCTTGGTATATAGCAGGAAAAAATATAGATAAACCGAGTTGGGGTAAAATTTACGTTTGGTCAAATCGTCCTAAGATCTCTTTACCAGCCTTAAGACACTATTATAATGAAGATGGAACTCTAGAAGCAATTTTAGGAGTCGATCTATCTTTGCTAGAGATCAGCACCTTTTTACAAACTTTAGAAATTGGTAAGACCGGTCAAACATTTATAATCGAGCGCAATGGATTATTAGTTGGTTCCTCAACGGATGCATCACCCTTAATTCAGAGAGAAGACAAAGCGGAACGGTTGCCAGCAAGGGATATGGATAATCCATTAATTCAAGCAACCGCAGAATTTTTAGAAACTGAGTTTCCAGATTTTAACGATATATCAGGGAGCCAACAGCTAAAATTCAAACTAGGAGATGAATGGCAGTTAATTCAAGTCACTTCATATCGCGATGCATATGGATTAGATTGGTTAATTATCGTGATTATTCCAGAATCTGATTTCATGGCCAAAATTCATGAAAATAATCGCACGACTATTTTACTCTGCTTCATAGCTTTAGGTGTAGCAACCCTATTGGGAATTATGACTTCCCGATGGATTATTCAAGATATCTTAAGTTTGAATGAAGCGGCAAAAAAAATATCTCTTGGAGACTGGGAGCAGCAGTTAAATATTCATCGTTCCCATGAATTGACAGAATTGTCTCGATCCTTTATGTTCATGTCCGAAAAGCTTAAATCATCTTTTGAAACGTTGCAAAAACAAAAAGATGATTTAGATCAAACCAATGTGCGGCTTCAGCAACTCGATCGAATGAAAGATAGCTTTTTAGCCAATACATCCCATGAGCTGAGAACCCCGTTAAATGGAATTATTGGGATTGCCGAATCTTTGATGGATGGAGTGGCGGGAGAACTCTCTCCCGTCACTCGTTCTAACTTATTTACCATTATTGCTAGCGCTCGTCGTTTGTCAAACTTAGTCAATGACATTTTAGACTTTTCTAAGTTACAACATCAGACTATTACGTTGCAACTCAAACCTGTTGATTTGCATTCAATTGTTGAAATCGTTTTGACTTTATCCAAGCCATTAGTCGCGCAGAAAGACGTAAAACTGATTAATAATATTCCTAAAGATTATCCCCCCGCAGAAGCGGATGAAAATCGTCTACAACAAATTTTTTATAACTTGGTTGGTAATGCCATTAAGTTTACGGATTCAGGAATTGTAGAAGTTAGTGCAGAAGCGCTCAAATCTTCTAGTCATAACTCTCAAATTGCGGTTTCAGTGTCTGATAGTGGTATTGGAATTCCTGAAAATAAATTGGAGAAGATTTTTGAATCTTTTGAGCAAGCAGATGGTTCAACAGAGCGAGAATATGGAGGGACAGGTTTAGGGTTAGCCATTACTAAACAATTGGTAGAATTACATCAGGGTAAAATTTGTGTTAGTTCTCAGGTTAATAAAGGGTCAAAATTTACTTTTACACTACCGATTTCCTCTGAGGAAGTATATAACAACTCATCAACCTTGACGATCCCAAGTAGTGAACTAAAGTTAGAGGATAAATGGGAATCTCTTGAAGATATACATCAGGTAGAGGTAGAAGAAAAATCACAAATTTTGATTGTGGATGATGAACCAGTAAATCGTCAAGTTTTGGTCAATCATTTATCTTTGAATAACTATGCTATCTGTCAAGCAAGTACGGGTCAAGAAGCCTTAGAGTTAATCGATAATGGATTAAAACCTGATTTAGTTTTGCTAGATGTCATGATGCCCAAAATGACGGGATATGAAGTTACGAGACGATTACGGGAAAAGTTTAATATCACAGAGTTGCCCATTTTATTATTGACGGCAAAAAACCAAATTCAAGATATTGTCGCGGGCTTAAAGGTAGGGGCAAATGATTACCTCACTAAACCCATTGCTAAGGATGAGTTATTAGCCCGTTTGCGGACTCAGCTCAATTTGAAGCGTTTGAAGGCGGAAAACTTGTATTTAAGTGCAGAATTGGATATTATTCGCCGGATGCAAGAGATGGTATTACCTTCTACATCTGAGTTGCGGGCGATCTCTACTTTAGATATTGCTGGATGTATGCAACCGGCGGAAGACGTAGGTGGAGACTACTATGATGTCTTAGTGGAGGGCGATCGCCTGAAAATTGGGATTGGTGATGTTACTGGCCATGGACTCGAAAGTAGTATTATCATGATTATGGCTCAAACTGCTGTCCGTACTCTGCAAGAAAGTAAACAAACCGATCCCGTAGAATTCCTATCGATTCTCAATCGTACCCTCTATCACAATATTGAGCGCATGAATTCCGATAAAAGTATGACACTCGCACTTCTAGACTATACCAATGGAATCATCCAACTCAGTGGACAACATGAAGAGACGATTGTTGTTCGACACAATGGAGAAGTTGAACGCATTGATACGATTGATTTAGGATTGCCCCTAGGTTTAGAAGCCAACATCAGTGAATTTATTTCCTCTTCTCAAATCGCACTTAACCCTGGAGATGTAGTTGTTTTGTATACGGATGGGATTCCCGAAGCAGAAAATAAAGATAGAGTCTTCTATGGTATTGAGAAACTCTGTGAAGTAGTTCAAGCTCATCATCACCAATCGGCTGAAGAAATTCGCCAGGCAATTATTGTTGATGTTGAGGATCATATTGGCCAGCATACAGTATTTGATGATATGGCTCTAGTAATTCTGAAACAAAAGGAGCCTCAACTTCCTACTTAATTATTCTTTGAGCAAATTAATCTGACTATCTTCTGGTGACTTAAACCGAATAATCCGTTGAGGTAAGAGAGGTGGAATTCCTGCCCGATCAAAAGCTTCTTTGATCATATCCCGGACAACCCCTTGAATTTCGTCATGGATGCCTCTGGGGTTACTGATTGGCTTGAGTTTTGTCATGGTGCGAATCATCATATGAGAGGTCGTAAATTCCTCAATTCCATTAAAGTCAATGGGTTCTAAAACTTCGGGGTGATTCGCTTGTAACTCTTCACTGACTTGCCCTAAAATTCCATAGATTTTCTTCACATTTGCTTCATAGGAAATCGGGATATCGACTACGGCATAGATATAATCTCTAGAATAGTTTACAACCTCTTCAATATTTCCATTACGAATGATATAAACTTGACCGTTGGGATGGCGAATACGAGTGGTTCTGAGTTCAATGGCTTCTACAACCCCTGAAGCGTCTCCTGTCTCCACAAAATCTCCGACTAAATAATAGTTTTCAAACAAAATAAAGAACCCACTGACCATATCGTTAATCAAGTTTTGTGCCCCTAAACCTACGGCTAAACCCAATAAACCTGCTGCAGCTAAAATGGGAGTAGGGTCAATTTCAAAAACATCTAAAATCCAAATACCAGCGCCAAAGTAGATCAAGTATTTAGATAAACTTTGCATCAGTGGCGTAATTGTCATCCGTCGCTGTTGCTGCGTATCTGATAAGCTTTTATCAGACAGCATGACTTCTTCAAGGAGGAGTTGACTCAGCTCAATAAAGACACGACTGAGGAGGATAATGACAATTAAATTAATCAGTTTTTCTCCAATATTGGTCAACCCAGTAATTGCCTGAATTAATCCAATGACTTGGGTGACCATATTGACATAAATCACAGCTTCTAAACAGCGTTTAGCGAAGGGGACTAAATGCTTAAGATTGCCATAATAGCGACTCACTAAGGTGTCTGACTTGAAATAAGATTCAATTAGATTATCGAGGCTATCAATAATCGAAGTCGCTGCTTGCAAAATGAGGATACTAAAGGCAACAATGAGATAACCAATCAATAGGGTTTTCAAGTAGCTTATGAGTGTTTCTGGTAACTTAAAAGAGTATCCACTGAGATATAAGGTAAGCAGCCACAGGGTATTGGTGACATGAAACTTGGTGTTTGCTAAAAACGGATCGGTTTGATCGTAAACGGCGGTTAGTTTGGCAAAAACAGCAAACTCTTTTACTTTCTTACTAGCTGGGTTGAGAACCCGATCAATATAACGGATAATGGTTAAGGTAACAATAACGAGAAGACTGGTAATAAAGAGTCCAAACAACGTCGCTTGCCACAACTGCTTGGGTATATTTTGAAACAATTGTAGGGTGTACTTGAGTAAGTCTTTTTCTCCTCGATAAATCAAAAAGACATTGGATAAAACTATGGCAATACTAAGGAAAAACCAAGAAAATGCTAGGATTTTTTTTGAGTATTTCCGAAACCTATCAATTTGGCTTTTTTTGTCTTTCAGCCATGATAAGTGGTAGCTTTTCTTGAAGAAGAAATTTATTGCCCATTGCAGCACAATAAAGGCAACTAAAACGACTGCTAACTCACTGATGACAAAGAGAAGATTGTATAAGTTTTCCATCATCTTGTTTCTATGGGATCGAATCGCAACCTAAGTTTTTCTGGCTCAATCCTGCTTCACTCATTCAGAAAAACTCCTAGTTGTTGGGATTAACTACTCTAAAGAGTGACTGCGTTAGGAAATGCAGTTCCTAAGTATAAATCAAAAACTATGCTAGATATATAAAGATTTTTGTCTGAAGTTATAGAATCTTTACAGTTTGTGACTTCGATCAATCGCTATCTATAGAAGTTCGGATAGTGTATGGTTGAAAATTAATACCAATCGGGTGCTGCACCAGTTTGGGGTAATTCTGTAATAGGTTTTACGTTTGATCCATCTCTATTAATTGTAAAAATTAGATCGGAACCATTGCGAGTGGAGCGGAAAGCGAGCTTGAAACCATCGGGTGACCAAGTAGGTTCGAGGTCTCGTCCTGGATTTCGGGTTAAGTTAGCGAGGTTGGTTCCGTCTGCATTCATGAGATAAATATCGGCATCACGGGTAAAGTAACCGGGTTTAAGTTGAAAAGATTCAAAACTAAAGGCAATTTGGCGACCATTAGGAGACCAAACGGGGGTGTGGTGAATCCCTTCACGATCGCTCAATTGAATGACATTAGAACCATCTGCATTCATGACATAAATCTGGAAACTCTTGCCATCAGAGCGGTTCGAGGTAAACAGGATCTGCTTGCCATCGGGAGACCAATCGGGAGATCGCTCTACTGCTGGATGATGGCTAATATTGGTTTGCCTGGTTCCATCAGGATTCATGACAAAAATATCCTGATTCCCGTTGCGATCGGAACTAAAGGCAATTTTCTCTCCATCGGGCGACCAAGTGGGGTAAAATTCCCAAGCCGGATTGACGGTTAACCGTTGTTGATCTCCACCATCGGCATTCATCACATAAATTTCTCGATTTAAGTCCCGGTTTGAGACAAAGGCTATTTTACTGCGATCCGGTGACCAAGCCGGTAAGCCATTATCCCGTAAAATATGGGTAAGGCGCTTAGGATAGGAGCCATCGTCATTCATGACATAGATGGACATATTGTTTTCCCGCAGGGACTGAAATACAATTTTCGGTCTATTCGCGACAAAGCTATGGGTGGTGGTTTGGCAAAGAATCACCAATAAAAAGGCAAATAAACTTAAGCGAATGGCGATCGCTCCTAATTTAACTAATTTAACTCTCATTGTTGCTCCCTACTCACCACCTTTTGACTCTTCTGCGATCAGCGCGTAAATGATAATCCCAATCAAGACTAAACCTAATGTGATAGATACTAAGATACTCATCATGCAACTAAAAATCCTCCTGAGCTTGAAGTGATTCTAAACTGTTGCACCCTATGTTATAGCAGTTGATAGTAGATAGTAGATACAGCGCTTTGCGCTGGGGAATAGGGAATAGGGTTGTGGTACATAGAGAGAGAGGATTCAAGCTTGTATTTCATAATGCAAGCAAAGTGCTGTTATGATATCCCAAAGGTTAGGAAAGGAGCGATCGCCACTTCGCCCCTAGTTTCTCTACTCATACTAACCAATGACCCATGACCGATTACCCACTCCCCGCGCGTAGCGATCTCCTAGAAATTACCGATAATGTTGGGTAATTTCCTGTAAATTTTTCGCTCGAAATCCTTCCCCCTTAGCTGCCATTTGCCATTGTCCATCTTGTAAATAGACTTCTGCCATAATCATCCCAGTCATTCCCGCATAATTGGAACCCGAAAGATTATACCGTGCAATCTCCTGATTATTCGACCGGTTAACCAAGCGCACAAACGCATTTTTGATTTGCGAAAACTCCTGCTTTCGCGATAAACACTCATAAATATTGACCACAAATACCAACTTTTGAATCCCTGGCGGCAGTTGGTCTAGCGATACTAAAATCTGTTCATCATCCCCTTCTCCTTCTCCCGTCAAATTATCACCCAAATGGGTCACTGCTCCTGAAGAATGGCGCAAGTTCCCAAAATAGACAAAGTCTGTAACTTCCTTAAGTTTATCTTGGTTATTTAAGCAGATTACCGATGCATCTAAATCCAGATTGGGGCCTCTTTTTAGAACTCCCAATAGACCCTTGGATTCGGCCACATCCCAACCTAATCCACAAAGCAAATTTTTCAATCCTGGAGCAATTTTTTCTAAGGAAATTCGTTGTCCCTTTTCTAGGTTAATCCCCATAATTTCGAGCCTCAGTTATAGATACCGATCCAACAGAGCTTGCAAACCGCCTTGATACCCAGAACCTACTGCATTCATGCGCCATTGTCCATCACGGCGATAGAGTTCTGCCATAATTAATGCTGTTTCAATGGAATAATCTTCGGCTAAAGGATAGCAGAGTAATTCATTTTTAGTAGAAACATCCACTAAGCGCACATAGGCATTTTCTACCTGACCAAAATTCTGTTTGCGCTTCTCGGCCTCATGAATGGTTACTGTAAAAACAATTCGATGAACCTCTGGGGGCACTTTTTGTAAATTGATAATGATTACTTCATCATCACCTTCTCCTTCTCCGGTCAAATTATCGCCCATATGTTCAATGGACTTATGGGTATCGGGACTCACCTTATTATTATAGAAAATGAAGTGCTTATCGGAAATGAGTTTCTCATTTTCTCCCAACAGAAATGCGCAGGCATCTAAGTCAAAATCATAACCGGTATCGGTGGCTTTTACATCCCATCCTAAACCCACAAATACGGCTTGTAAGTTGGGGGCGACTTTATCTAAAGAAATTCGTTGGCCTTTTTGCAGACTGATGCTACTCATTAGTGTCTAAATTGAACCTCAAGGTGTGCAGTAAATCATTTTGATTCTATCCTAGTGTATCGAGTGCTTTAAGGGCCTGACCAGGGTGAAAGCGGATTTAATATGAAGATTTGTAACAAAATGCCGTGAGTGCGCTTACACAGATGACAGATAAACAGAAGGGTTCATGACACACTTGGTAAACGATAAACCCTTGATGGTGTGTAATGGATCAAAATCAGCCGGGGGGGAAGGCTCCCTTGTTCGCCAAACTGCAACAGTTAATCCAGGAAACCTGTGCCCAGCCTCCTTTGAGTTTAGAACGGCAAAAAGGATTGGCTCAACTGGTGAAATGGATTCAACATTCCGGCAAACTGTGGAAAGAAGCGGTTCCTCACTATGAGGATGCTCTCCAACAAACCTGGTTTTATGTCTGTCGTAACCTCTGTGAAGCGGCAACGGGTGCAGCTTACGATGCTGAAAAAGGGACAATTATTACCTGGATTAATGCTTATTTGAAGCGTCGATTGCAGGATCTTCGGATTGAAGGATTTCAGCAACAAAAAACTAGAGTGCAAGCCTATCGGACTTTTGAGGGAGAAGTGTACGATCCGATCGATGATTTACCGGCTCCTTCTCCGATTCCTCCAGTGTTGGAAGAGATACATGACTGGGTTAAAACTGATGCAGGGGGAAAGTTAAGACGGATTCATATGCGCGATCGCCCCGATGTCAACTGCCAAGTGTTAATTTTACGCCGTTTACCTCCAGAAACATCTTGGAAAGACTTAGGGCAAGAATTCAACATGGATAAAAATACCCTAAGTCGTTTTTATTCTCGTCAATGTTTGCCCCAGTTGCGGGAATTTGCCCAATCTCAAGGGTATTTTTAGCGCTTCACGCTGGTAATGGGTAATTTGATCTTAGTGGTAGAAATTGAAGCTGCTGTAGATGAATCGATGAATATTCGTCTGCAACTATATCCGAGTGCAGAGCGAGCCACATTACCCCCAGGAGTAGAGTTTGTTTTACTTGGCGATCGCCAAAATCCTCTCTTAACCGCCCGATCCCGTTCTCAAGATCGAGGATTACAACTGCAATTTAGCGCAGAACCCCAAGAAATCGTTGGAATTCAGGTGAATTATAGCGATCGAACTTGGACACAAACCGTTCAGATTTAACCGTTATTTATAGCTGTTCTGGGTTAATTCCCTGCGATCGTAGCAATTCAGCAAGTCGTTCAGCCCGTTGGCGTTCTTGCTGTAACTCCAATTCAGCACTTTCCGCTCGTTCGCGTTCCTGCTCTAACTCCAGTTCAGCACTTTCCGCTCGCTGCCGTTCAGTTTCTGCTCGCTCGCGTTCAATTCTCGCTCGTTCATCTCCTGTTAATAGCAAATTACCCTGACTATCCCACCAGCGCAGCCAAGGTAATTCTAGATTTCCATACTGTCCTCGCCAAATTCCTAACTCTACACCCATAGGCTGAATTGGATAATGATTTCGCTCATTAGCAGCCACTAACTCATAGCGATCTTCGATTAAATGATAAACTTCTACACTGGCCTTCTGCACTTCATAGATCGCGTAAAAAGCTGGACGGATGATTTGTTCGTATACCCAAAATTTACCGGGTTTTTGCCCTTTGTTCCGCACTGTCGATAGGGGAGTGGTATCCCGTTCTTCCGAACCATCTCCTGAGACAAATTCAATCGCAATTAAAGGAGGAATAAATTCCTGCCATAACACATAAGAACGCCTTGCTCTACCCTCAAGAGTAGGAGGAACGTTGGGAACATAAAACCAGTCCGGACATTCCGCCCCTTTTTCTGGGGGTTCTGTCATCCTCCAATAGATACCACAGTCTTGACCGATCGCATAGTATTGGTCTGGATGCAGGCGATCGAGTGTTGATTGAATCGAATCTGTCAGTAAAATACTTTGGGGATGCTCCTGAAAGTTTTTCACGCAAGTACCATCGGAGTCAGGCAGTTGGGTATGGTCAGGAAGAGTAAAATTTTTGAGTTCTGATGATTTGGCGATGGTCATAGGGAATCGTTTCTCATCGCAGGGGATGGAGGATAGTATAGCATGTGAAGAGTCGGGACTCGATATTACCCGTGATTTTACTCACTCTGAGGATTCGCCGCTTTACCTTAATCTGATTGAGAAAGTGCGAAATCTGAAGAACGATCGCTCCCTTCAAGATTACTCAGTATCGCTTCGCGATCGACGATATAATTAGAAAATATCAAGATTCTACAAGGAGTCTAAGGAAGACTCGATTTCCTGGCGGAGACGGTAGAGGATAGCTTGGGAGTCAAGTTCTTGTAAAATTTGGTGGATGACACGGCTGGGACCTAAGTTACCCCAGGTACAGCCTTGTTGGAGATAAACGCGCGTAATTTGTCCGACTTGATACGCGCCATAACCGGCGATCGCCCCTTGGAGAATCGCTCCAGGAATCCAAGCCGTTAAACTGGCAGTTTCTCCAGTGGCACCGGCAACGGTGGCGGCAGTTTTACCAATTCCCAGGAGGAGGGTTGCCACCTCTCCTAACACTAAGCCTCCAGAACTCAAGAGCATGGTTCTCCAGAGTTTTCTAGCTTCATGTCGGTTCAGGGGTAAGCCATATAAGCGACTGAGGGCACGAATCAGCGCTAAATCGGCGATCGCCCCCCCTGGAATGTCTAACAGGGCGATCGGATTAACAGCAATAGCTAAGGCTTTGGAGCGGGTATACTGCCAAATCAGAGCTTCTGCCTGTTGATGATGAACATCTAAAGTTTTTTGGGCAATTCTAGCTTCTGCTGCTTGGGTTTGCACTAACGCATTGAGAGCAAGGAGCGATCGCCCTTCACGATTGAGTACCTGCAAAATTTTTCCCCGCAATTCCTCAATTTGCGGTGCAGGATATTCCCATTCATACCGCACTTCACCGTCTGGTAATTCCACTCGCACTTGTCTAGGCATCGGTTCGGCAGCCACCCTTACCATTTCCTGAGTCGTTAGCAGTCGTGTTAACTCTTTGGGTTGCCCCAATTGTTGCAGGTTATAACTAATCGCTTCTAAGTCCAGATCGGGATATAAATCGACTTTATTAAAAACTAAAATTAACGGTTTATGGGTATGGGCTAAAAACAGCAGAGCATCATATTCCGTTTGGGTAATACCTCCTGCTACCACAAACAGAATTAAATCCGCTTGTTGGGCTACTTCCCTGGCCATATCTGCCCGCACTTCTCCCCCAATTTCATCAAGTCCAGGTGTATCGATTAACTCGATTTGCACTTTACTTTGCCCCTGGGGTATCCAGCGCACCGATCGCGGCCATTGCGTCACCCCATGAATAGGGCCGGTAGGCAAAATTTTTTGACCGACTAATCCATTCAAAACCGCAGATTTTCCCCGACTAACTAACCCAAATGCAGCAATCCGAATCACATTTTGATCGAGTTTTTCCAGGTTAGCATTGAGTATTTTCAGTTCCGGTTGAACGGCCAGAGTAGCACTCTGACGCAGCAAGGGGCTATACTGGGCCAGCGATCGTCGAATACTGGCACGAGCTAGGTTAAGATGATTTTCTTGACGGTTTGATGGGCTACTCAAGGAATCTAGTGGCTCTCTTAATCATATCGTGATTTTACCATAATTATGACAGAATAGATAGAACAATTCAAAAGGAATAACTTACTTAATCTAAACCTGATTTTTTTAGGTGATGGAGCCAGGGCAGTAATAGGCTTAAAACCCAATGATTGCGCCCTAACTAATATCGCTCGCTCTGGATGTCAAAACCTCGATCAAAACGTTGCTGAGGGAAGAGAGTTGATCGTGAAGTATGTTTCTAAAATTTCACCTCGAAAAATACCTCTACAAGTTGTTTTAATTGTGCCCTGCTTGCTCCAGTTAATTCCTATCGTTGGCCTGGTTCAATATTGGGGTTATAACACCAGTCGATCGTCTGTTGTAATGATTTTATTGGGAAACCCTTTAAGACCGATCGCATTATTAACAGTCTAAAAAAACATCTCCATGTTGAATTTGTCGAAACTTCTACGTCTGATCAATCTACCTCTATCATTTCCTCATTCACTGTGGAGCGGTTACGCCATCTGCCCCAAGGCTGGTGCAAAAACTTCCAACAAGCTGTCCTGAATAGAGATCTAGACTATAGCCCTCTTTTGTCACTCTGCCGAATCAAGATAGGAATTAAGATAAGGGATTTAGGCTGAAGAAAAAAAGTATTGAAATTGATTGACACGGTGTAGCAATGGGCGAAGTGATGAGAGTAATTGCCAATCTGGGAAAA